>JAQWSU010000042.1 GCA_029243025.1 Pirellulaceae bacterium
GACCTTCTCCCTGCTGACCTTCTCCCTGCTGACCTTCTCCCTGCTGACCGTCTCCCTGCTGACCTTCTCCCTGCTGACCTTCTCCCTGCTGACCTTCTCCCTGCTGACCTTCTCCCTGCTGACCTTCTCCCTGCTGACCTTCTCCCTGCTGTCCTTCTCCCTGCTGTCCTTCTCCCTGCTGTCCTTCTTCCTGCTGACCTTCTCCCTGTTGACCTTCTCCCTGCTGACCTTCTCCCTGCTGACCTTCTTCCTGCTGACCTTCTTCCTGCTGACCTTCTTCCTGCTGACCTTCTCCCTGCTGACCTTCTCCCTGTTGACCTTCTCCCTGTTGACCTTCTCCCTGTTGACCTTCTCCCTGTTGACCTTCTCCCTGTTGACCTTCTCCCTGCTGTCCTTCTTCCTGCTGACCTTCTCCCTGCTGTCCTTCTTCCTGCTGACCTTCGTCAGCTTCACCTATGGGTCGCTCGTTGGTCTCAATTTTGTCAGTTAGTTTTGCGGTGCGATCAGCTACTTTGCGCTGACTTTGAGCAAGTCGGAGTGGATCATCACCCCCTTCTGTTCTGCCTTGAACACTTCGCTGCTGACGCAAGATACGATTGACTTCTTGGATGTATCCTTTGATACGGTCTTGTTCATCGCGATTGCGGTCAGCTCGGTTTTCGCTTAGCAGCAGGTCGAGGAGTGACTTGAGGTCGTTTTGGACTTGGTCTTGCTCGTTAACGGCTCTTGAAAGTTTTTGGTCTTTGATCAGTTTGGCGAGCAGATCCATTTGGACCCGGATGTGCTTGTCTTTACTTTGTGCAATCGCCTGTTTGAGGAGTGCAGATCTGCGCGGGTTGCTGCTCGCGTCGAATTCAGCCATCTTTAGCATCAGCATTTCAAGTTGCTGGTACTTAGCACCCAAGCGACCTTGCTGATCGGACAGTTTTGCTGTCGAAGGTTTGGTGTCAGTTGCGGGCGGTTCCTGGGATAGAAGCGAGTTGGAGGGCGCTAGGCACGTCGCGGCGACAATGAGAAGCATCGTGACAGGCTTGTATTTCACCATCTGCGTTCTCCTTTTGGCGTGAAATAAGTCGATTCTTGTCTCATGGTCAACGGTTGCTCGAGTTGGGTGATGGCATTCCTGTGTCGTGCTTGTTGGAACTATCGATAGTTTACCCGTTTTCAGGTCGTTACGCGTCAAAAACGCCATTTCCAATTCCCAGTTAACTGACTTTGATCACGATGTTCGATAAAACTGGTTGAAGTTTTCTGTATTGCCACGAGTGGCAATGGGTAAGCGTCGTGAAGTTCACGGATTAATCCTCCAGCAAAGATCTCGCTTTTTTCTTCCTTTCTTCTTTTGTTTGTTTGGATAATTCTTCTTGTTCACGAATGATTGACCTGACGAGATCGACAAGTTCGTTATAGGTTTCCAGTTCCAGCATTTTGGCGAGAACGTCTTCGAGGGCGAGCAGGATGTTGTTTGCCTGTTTGACCACTTCTCGTGTGCCTTCGAGGTCAGGTTCTTTCGCCTCGAGTCCAGTCTGGAGTTTGGCCAAGTTTTCCTGCCATGCTGGAAATTGGTTGTCTGCAATCAGATTCAGCGGTGTGATGATCTGGTTTTTTAGACGGATTTTCCGCTCTTCGGTGTCGACGCGATTGTTCAGGATTTCTTCCCGTATTCCGTCGAACGAAGCAGCAACTCCGCTCACCTCTTGCCTCGATTTGTCGCCTTGTTGGTTGGCGCGTTGAACCTGAAGGACTCGGAGAGACCATTCACGTTCTTCGGAGAGTTCCTGGTCACCGGGTTCGGCACTTTCATCTTTCGCGTCCGGTTGTAGTCCAGCTTGAAGTCGCAGCAGGCGATCTCGCGTCGTGGTCATTTCGGCGATGACCTGTTCGAACCGTCGTTTTAGGTTTAGTTCGCGGGCCTCGAGAATTGCAAGAAGTTCGTCTGGTGTGACGACATCGAGTGCGTATTCATCTCCTTGTCCTGTGTTGGGTGCTTCCGCCAGATCGAAGAAGTCATCGGCTTTGATGGATAGAACAATATTCGTTCCTGTTTGCAGACGCCAGGGATCGTTATCGCGATTGGCCTGTTCCCTTAAGTCAAGTACGGTCTCGACGCGGCCCCGTTGGGTGGGCAAGAAATCGATTTGCTGTCCGAATCCGGATTCGTTTGATGAGATGTCAAACCAGGAACGGTTGACACCATAATCATCAACAATTTCGCCGGCGAGTGGGATTCGAGCTTGCGGCGTAATGGCGGTGCCAATTCCTTTCAGGAGAACATCGACCTGGGGAGCCAGATCTTCCAAGGTCGCGATTGTTAGTCGGTAGGGTTGTTGGCTGCTGATTCCATCGACATCAAGGAGGGAGATTTGCAGGGCCGCGGGTTGCATCAGTTTGGGAAGTTCGAAGTCGAACTGGGTAGTTTCGCTGCCAGGTGAGAAATCGAGGACTTGGGATGTACCCTCGTTCAGGTCATCGATGGCCACCTGTTTTAAGGGTTTCGAGGAACTGACGGTCAGTTGAACTTGGCTGCCCGCGGGCAAGCTAGTGCCTGGCCGCCATGGTTGTTTTCGGTCGAAGCGTCCAGTGTATTTGGGTAGCACGCAGTCCATATCGACTTTGGTGACACTTGGGCTTTTGACGACGTCAACTTTTCGGTCTCGCACGCGAGCGTCGAAGCCAACCACGTCAAAACTGACGTCGTCGAGCATGCCTTGGAAGGGTTTCCCGTCGAACCGATAATACTGATAACCGCCTTGGGCTTCACCATCGCGACTCATATTAACCCGTCCACGCTCGCCGCTCGAAAGTTGGTAATAGATGACGCAAAGTTCGGGCGGGGGTGTCGATCGCGTCGCATCAGCGCGAACTCGTACGGTTAGGTCGGTTCCTTCGGCCACTTTCAGCGGTTGGTCTGTGAAATCGAGCACCTCAATGTGGGCGCGCCGTGGCCAAGCTTGATCTGAAATCAGCAGTAAGCGTGAAGTCCAAGTGGCGAAGGCTTGGCTGGCGAGGACTGCGAATAGGACCACGGAAACGGTGGCAATTACGGCTGCAGCGAAGTTGCGTACTAAGGGAACTCGGTTGAACACCTGGCCAAGGCGAATACCTTCGGTGCGTGCAAGAGTTTCCGTCACGGTTGAGACGAACATTGATTGGTGCAATTCATCACCCGTTGGATGTTCAGAAAGCTCAACCGTGGTCATCAAGGCATCATGAAGTTCTGGATATTGCCGCTCCAGCAGGATTGCCAAGCTACGATTGGCGAATCGCACAAATGCTCGGCGAAGAATCCAACGGTAAAGGATGTAGACTAAGCCCGCGGAAATCAGCAGCAGTAGGACGATACGTGCTGATCGAGGCATTTCGCTAGCGCCGGCCAAGACGGGCAGATAGTCAATTGCAAGTCCGATCCAAAACGCGAGGCTTAGCCATACAATCGCGAGCGTAAGACCTTCCAGCCAAACATACCAGCGAATGCGTCGACGCAACCTGCCCAGCAAGGCAGCAACAGACGGCGGTAGTGGAGGATGTTTGTCAGTCATTCTTTTGTAATGCGGCTCAAGCCAGTTTGTTGATTCTGCGGATTAACCATTCGAGGCTCAATGATCCGGCGATTAGTACAAGTAACCAACTCATTAAGCGTTCGTCAAAAAGTCTGTCAGCCGTTCCGGGTAAAAAGGTTTCTTGGTCCTTGGCGGAGATTTGATTGGTCAATGGAGCCGCTGTGGTGCGTCCCATTGCTGTGTCCAGATTTACAAAGTACGCGCCCTCGGTTGTTTTGGCGATTTCCGCTAGGAGTGCATCGTTACGTTGGGGGCGCTCAACCTCGCGAGCGGGTAATCGAACACGAATCTCTTGAACGAGCAATTCATCTTCCACACCCGGCACGGGCAGTTCAATCCGATAGTCGCCTTCTCGCGTTGTTGTAAACTGTCCGGTGTAAGTTCCTGCTCGTTCTGCGTTGGGGATTTGTCGCAGGGCGAGTGGTTCGCGAGCACCGCTTTCGTGAACTAACGAGGCTTCGACGGTTGGGACGTCGAGCGGACGATACTGCTCGTCGGAAAGCGTTGCCCGCACGGTGATTGAGTCGCCAAGACTGCAACGTTCCTTGTCGACGAGCAGAATTCCACGGCTTGAGTCGCGCATTAGGCGCCCTTGCGAAATGTGCCGGATCAGTTTGGTGTAAAACGTTTCGAAGAAGCGTTCATCGAGACTACGTAATCTCCACATTTCTCCGCTGCCTAAATAGAAGACACGACCGGATCCGTAAAATTGCCCGGCCATGTAGACCGGCAACTCCTGATCGATGGCCGCTTCGGGGTCGGAGAAGTAAGCGTAAGCCTTGGCTCCAGGCTTTAAGGATTTGATCGCTTGGAATCCATAAATGCCTTCGAATTCATTCCAGACTTCGCTGCTCGCTTCCGCGGTGTCTTCTAATTGCAAGAAAGTGGCCCGCTCGCCTTCTTCGGCGAATTTGATCGGCCAAGCAGAATCTGAATTGGTGCGTCCGAGGAACGTACTGGCGGAGCTACGGCTGAAGAAGGTAACGGGATAGAGGGCTTTGATCGTGTCGATCTTCTCGGTATTGGCACCCTGTCGGGAGCGAGTCCATTGGGGTGTGAATACTGGTCCTGAAACCACGATGAGTCCGCCCGCTTTTTCAGATACCCAGCGATCAAGCAGTTGAATCTGTTCGTCGCTAAGTTTTCGCCAATCCGGATCGAAGGCGACCACGCAATCGTACTCGAACAGCTCTTCGGCCGTTTCGGGGAAATTTAGCAGCACCTCATTTGCTTCTTGCGCAGCTCCCGGAGGCGAGGATTGCAGCAGCACATGCAGCTTCGTGTTGCTGTCACGATACAAGAGGTTACGCAAAAATCGATACTCACGCGTGGGACCACCGGCAACGAGTAGAACCTGGTTCTTTCGGTCGACCACTTCAACATTAGCCGACTTTTGATTGTCGGTATCATCCAAATCTTCGCGGGGCGGAACGAGCCTCAGTGTCCATCTTCGACGACCAACCTCGGTGGGAGTTACTTCGAAGGAAATCGATTGGATTTCGCCGTCTGGGCCAAGCGTGATTCGCTGTTCATCGGCAATCACTTCTTTGTCACTGGGCAATTCGGCATCAACGGAGGCTAATTCGATTTTTAAACTGCGTCCGGAAAGACCATTGCCTTGGATGTAGCCGGTCATCGTGAATTTGTCGCCGGGAAAAACTCGCGCGGGAGCCTCCAAGTCGACGACACGGGCGCTCTTGGGCGTTTTTTCCGAGCCGGCCCCAATCGGGTAAAGCGGAATGTTGGCTTGCTTCGACAATTCGGCGGCAATCGTCGTGTCGAGCCCCGCGTTACTGCGACCGTCCGTCATGAGGACAACGCCGGCCATCGGTCCACCACGTTCTTTTTCAACGACCCAACGAATCGTTTCACCTAATTGAGTTTCAGCACCCCTCGCGCGTAAGCGATTGGCCCAGTCAATTGATTCGGAAGCTACCGCGGAAGGCGGGCTTGGTTCTTCGTCTGGCTGACTTGGAATGGCCGCCGATTCTTGCCCTAAGGCTACTGCCAGGCTAACGTCTGGATTCCGGAGGTTCGTGACGGCCATCACGATCATTGCCACGATGAGGCAGACCCCTGCAAACAGGAGAGCCCAGGATTCACCTTCCGCACCCTTGAGACGATTGCCAACAAGCCAATTTAGTAAGAAAGCAATCAGTGCGAAGCCCAATATCACCGCCGCAAGGGTGTACATTGTTCGGGCTTCGTCGCGTGATTTGAGCCACGCCATGTCGGAAGAATCGGTCGTCGTTGATCTCTCGCTCTTGGTCTTGGGGAACAGGCCGATTGGTTCTGGTGTGGTTGTTTGATCGAAGCGATAGACGCTCACATCGTGTTTGGCTTGCAAGTCCGTCAGCAGGCTGCCATCGCTCAATTCTTTCACAATGCCGGTGAGTCGGCTTTCGGGGGATGTTGAGCCCTGAGTGGCTTCGTCACTCAATCCCATACTTTGGCTCGTGTCAACCATGATCGCGACACGTGAGGGTGTGGTTTGCTTGCGTTCGGTCCGTTTTTCAATGTCCAGGAAAAAGATGAGGAGACCGACAAAGGCGGTGAGTCTCAGTAGGATCAATAGGATTCGCGTGCCTTTGGGCAATTCGACCGTATCCTTGCGATACAGGAGCACCAAATAAGAGGCAATCACGAAGCAGATGCCTGCCAACACCAACCAATGCCACCATTGGGTCATTGCGTGCAGGCGAGACACATCGTAGAAGGTGCGGGATTCTGCCATCAAACAGAGGGTCGAAAACGCGTTGTTCATCCAAGCCCTCCTGCTCGTACGCTGGAGGGGGAGTGGTAACTGGCGGAATAGGCGACGAATTGTTCTACGATCAAGATCGCGATGAGCGTCCACAGAAAGAACTCACCCCAGGATTGTCCAGCTTCCACAGAGTTCTCGAACAACAGCTGATCTGCGTCGCTTACCGTTACATTCACTGGCTTAAGAGACTCAGCTAATTCGACCGTTGACGGCATTGAGAGATCACTCTCAATAGTATTAATATTGATTGGGTATCGTCGGCGATTGGGTACGCCGTCAAGTGTTCGCAGTCGAGCTTCATAAACTCCGCTATCACTCGTTTGGTTGTTCATCGATCCTGTTTGGGGATCGAGGCCGAGTGTCGCAGAAAGCAGTGGCGAATCTTCGGTAACGCCAAATGGCTTCGCAGTGAGGTCGACTTCTAAGCTAGGGCCGTTGTTTGTCGCTGGTAAACTAAAAGCGATTTCAGGTCGGTAACGAGTAGCGTCTAATTGTATTTGAAGTGGTGCACCCACAAGACGTTGATGGTGAGTCAAGTGTTGTTCGGAGAGATACGACTGAAGCTGTAAAGCGACGACGATAAAGCTGGGTTCCAATGCCCAGTTGTTCCAATCGGGTGCAAGGGTCGTCAATACTGCCACGACCCGCCCGTCACCAAAGCGTCGTTGGAGGATCAGTGGCTTGCGATTTCGCAGTGTTGCCATGACCTCGATCGACGAATCGCTTGGCGGCTTCCACAGATCAGGAGTCGCCATGAATCGGTTGATTCGGATGGATCGAGCGAACGGATTACGCTTTCCGAATAAGATGTCGAAGATCGGATTATTATCGAATTCAACGTCAGGCAAATTGGGATTTGCGTTCGGTTCCAGATTCCTCACTCGCGTGAGGGGCGCCGGAAACAGGCCCGTACCGTCCGCGTACCAATTCGTGTAGAAGGACGCATTGCAGTTTGGTCCCATGAAGATCGCCAAACCACCGCCCTGCTCGACGTACTGCTGTAGGTTTTGCAGCGCGCGTTGATCTAGTTGGGCGACATTCATCAGGTAGATGGCTTGAAAACGCTCCAGTTCCTCGGGCGCTACATCCCGCAGGAAGCTCGGCGGCTGCGACTCGGGTAAAATCCCCGTTCGTGTCTTGGTTCCGGGGCGAAACATCGATTCGAGGTAGTATTGCGAACGCTGGTCGGCATCGCCATCGACGATCAAGACAGGGTCGCCGATCGCCAGATCGATCACGCACCAACGGTGATTGTCAGCCTCGACCGCATCCATGGGAAGTGACGCTTGCAGCGAATGTTGTCCTGCGGTGGGGAAGAAGACCTGGAATTGACGCGAAACCGTTGCGCCCGGCTCGATGCGATCGATGAGGAGATCGGGTAAATCGGATGTTTCTGCCGCTGATTCCTTGCCATCGGCGGAGGTCGCATGAAATGTCGAACGAATTTTGATGGGGATTTGTTCCGCAGCCGTGGCGGAATAGTTGGTGACTTTGACGTCGACGAAGAGCGGCACGCCAGCTGCTTGGGTCCCCTCGGCTGGCGTGAGTTCGGTGATTGCCAGGTTGGCAGAATCGGATTTCACACATCGCAGGAAACGTATTTCCACGCCCGTCTTTTCAATCTTTCCAAGTGCATCACGTAAATCGCCAGGTTGCTGCCAGTCGGTCGAGCGAAAGTCGGACACGAGGTGTAGAATCGCCTTGTTGTCATCCGATTCGGCGATGAGTTGGCCGGCTAACTCAATGGCTTCGGCGGGGCCCACTGCGAGTTGAGTGACGTTGAATGAGCGTTCCTTTTCCTCTAATTGGGCTTCTAAGCTAGGCGTGGCTCGTTCAGCACTGAGGTCAGCTACGGTTACGGACTGAGCTTCAAATTGTTTCGCAGCTGCATCCGTGTCAGATTCCTCGCTGAAGGTTGAGCCGCTGCCTGTTCCCTGGCGAGCTCGTGAATAACGCAATAAGGTTATTTTTTGAGACGTACCTTCGTTCGCGGCTCGTGCTGCGATTTGAGCAATAGCCCGTCGAGCTCGATCAAACGCTTCACTCCCTGCGGCACGGTCTGACATCGAAAGACTGTCGTCGAGTAGCACAAAATGATGGGTCGTTTGGTTTCCGAACAAGGCGGAGAATTTGTCATTGGTAACCAGCTTAGCGAGCATGGCGACGACGACTGCGATGGCCAGCATGCGGAGTAGCAGCAGCAGCAGTTGCTTCAACCAAACCCAACGCCGATGTTTCTTGTAACTGCGAAGCAGGAAGTCCATTGCAGCCCACTGGACCCGCTTGTGACGCATCATATTGATGAGATGAATCACCAGGGGAACCAGGACCAAAAAGAAGGCCCAGGTCAGTGGGGAATGTACAAATTGCATAGGAATCGCAGTTAACAAAGGATGGAACGGAAATCAAATCAGTTGCGATGGTGCATTCCTAAACGGTTGCAGAGGAACGTTGCCAAAGCTGCGTCCAACGGATCACTTGTGCGAACCAATTGGTAGTCGATCGTGTTTTTTGCGCAGGCGTGTCGAGTGGAATCGAGGAATTCGTTTAAGGATTTCAGATAACCCTCCCGCAAAGCTCGAGGATTGCAGGTAAGCGCCGCATCGGATTCGAGTCCTTCGAAACGCATCGAGCCATTGAAGGGGAAATCAAGTTCATCATCGTCCATGACGTGTAGCACAAGTACGTCGTGGCCGCGTTGGCGTAGCAAACGTAGGCCTTTGAGGGTGGATTCTTGATCGGCCAGGAGGTCGGAGATTAAAACCATCATGCCACGTCGCGGTGCGTTTTCGGCAACCCCCCGCAAGATACTGTAGATCTCAGTCTTGTCTTGCGGCTCACTGACCGAAAGTGCCTCAACCACGGAGAGCAAATGAGTGTGGCGCGTACGGTACGGAACCGTGCGACGAAGCGATTGGTCGAATGACATACAGCCGACGGCATCGTTTTGCTTCAAGACCAGATAGGCGAGGCTTGAGGCGACGGTGCAGGCGTACTCGTACTTGTTCATCGCTCCGCTGCCGTAGTTCATGCTGTTCGACACGTCGACCAGCAACGTACAACGCAGATTGGTGTCTTCCTCGAATTGTTTTACGTACAGTCGGTCCTGACGGGCCCAAACTTTCCAATCGACATGGCGCAAGTCGTCCCCCGCCGCGTATTCGCGGTGCTGGCGGAATTCCACCGACTGCCCGAAATAAGGGCTACGGTGCATGCCGGAAAGAAATCCCTCGACGATGTGCCGCGCCCGCAGTTCCAGCCGAGAGATTCGCTTTACGGCCTCAGGATGCAAAAATCTTTTGGAATCGGGCATCGCTGGTCAGCTCATCTTCCTTGGTTGGAGTAGCTTCAAGAAGTCGGTCAATGATGTCATCCGGCGTGACTCCGTCACTTTCCGCGGCGAAGTTCACGACGATCCGATGTCGAAGCGTCGGTTTTGCAAGGGCTTGGATGTCTTCTGTGGAAACATGAGTGCGACCCTGGAGTAATGCTCGAGCTTTGCCGCCAAGAATCAAAAATTGAACTGCGCGGGGGCCAGCGCCCCAGGATGACATCTCATCAACGAAGTCGGGTACGCCGGGTGATCCGACACGAGTTTGTCGGACGAGCGAGAGTGCGTATCGGATGATGTGATCACTGATTGGAACTTCACGCACGATACGTTGGAGTTCAATAATGTGATCCGCCGTCAAAACGGGTTTGACACTGTCCTGTTGAGTGGTGGTTGTGCGCCGAGCGATTTCGAACTCTTCATCAAAACTCGGATACTTCACGTAGACTTTGAACATGAATCGATCCTGTTGAGCCTCGGGGAGCGGATAGGTACCCTCTTGCTCAATCGGATTTTGCGTGGCGAGCACGAAAAACGGATCCGACAGTCCCCGTTGTTCGCGTCCCACCGTGACTTGACGTTCTTGCATCGCCTCCAGTAAAGCGGCTTGTGTTTTAGGAGGCGTTCGATTGATTTCATCGGCCAGAATCACGTTGGCGAATAAGGGACCTTCCATGAACCGTCGTTCACGTGAGCCCGTGCTCCGATTCTCCTCAATGATTTCCGTACCCGTGATGTCGGCCGGCATTAAGTCCGGAGTAAATTGGATGCGACTAAACGAGAGATTGAGCGTTCGGGAGAGCGTACTGATCATCAACGTCTTCGCCAGGCCGGGAACGCCTTCCAGTAGGCAGTGGCCACGACTGAAGAGGGTGATCAGGAGTTCGTCGATGACCTCGTGTTGTCCCACGATGATTTGGGAAAGCTCACCGATGATTTTTTCCCGAGCTTCACTGAGCTTGCGTATCGCCTCGTGTTGTGAGTCGTTCATGCAGTGCCTTTCTCGCCTTCCCCTCGTGCCGATCCGATCTATCCAGCTCCCAGCTCGATGGCCATCAGCCTGATGATTGGTTGCCCAATGATTGGCTCTCGTATTTTGATTTTAACGATTTTACCGCTTTTAGGGGCCAGACCGAAATTGTCGTGCCTCACCTGTTGTAAAGATAGGCGCCGAAAGAAAAAATGCCTAGTCGAATCTGTTCGAGTCGGCATCCTTCAGCCCCTCGCGCAAGGCAAAGGTCGCGTAGCTCGGTCAACCGGACGGTTGGGCTGGAGGAGTGCCTGCGGGAGAAACCGGTTTTTTTCGTCAATCGTAAATGGCCAGCTTATTTGTCCGGTTTCGGTGGTTGAGGCGGATCCGGCTTTGCCTGGTTCTCGATGATTTTGATCAGCCCTTCTTCCGCTTCCTTGCCTTGTTTTTGAACTTGTTTTCCAATCGCGCCGATCACGGCGCCGACGACGCTCGACAAACCGGTGCCTTGGGGACGGTTGTCGGCAGAGCCCATTTGAGCAGGCGGTTCGGGCGCTTGAGGCTGGTGGCTGAACTGCAGGCGGTAATTGTGGACGTTTTGGAGTTGGAGCGAGACACTTTTGTCGGCGTCGTTGCCCTGGATCTTGAAACCTCCATAACTGAAGTTCAATTTGTCGATGTCCATCAGGACGCGACCATCTCGTTTGTCCAAGCAGAGTAAGGCCAGTTGGGGGCGACTACGACTGTTTCTTTTGCCCGTTTTGAATTCTTGACGTACAAAGGCCAGGACGGGTAGATCTTGGGGTTGGTCTAGCGGCAGACTGAACCCCTCAACTACCGCAGGAACGTCCCATTGCGATTGGCCTGACTGACGATCGAATGCGTAGATTTGGGCGTCGATGAGCGGAGCCGATCCTCCATCCGGAAAACTGTTGACTTGGAGCCCGTTTACCGCAACGGGTGGGAAACCGACGATGACTAACCACTGGTCTTCTGAAGGTAAGAGGTAGACCTCGCTCGGAGCTTTGCCTTTGAGGAACGGTTTCAGCGGTTGTGAGATCAGCACCTTGCCGTCTTCGAGGGCGAGCAGGGTGAGCTTTCCAGACTTGCCTTCTGATTCGACGATGGCGACGTAATTGTCTTGTGTTACGAATCCCTTGGAGAATGGGGTGAAAGAGTGTTCCCAGCTGTTCTCTTGCGTCCAGGGATCCAGAAGCTTTAGGTTCCATCGTTTTTCACCGGCAACCGTTTCTTCCGTCCAGGTGAGAATCTGACGCCCCTCTGTCTTCCATCGTTTACTCTCTGCGGGCACGGATCGGCGTCCGACTTGTTCGCCGTCCAGGGTGCGAAAGACGGTTGCCTCTTCGGTGTTGCGAGCCGAGACAAAAACAAACTCGGAGTCGCCCCAGATTCGCGAGTCGGCAGAAAGATCCTGGCGTGTCCAAAGAGTCTCGCCGCTCAACGGTTCGACGCAGATCAAGCGGCTGCCTTGTTGGTAAAGGACTCCGTCATAGCTGACGGGGCCAATGGAGTTGATTCTTCGGCCCGAGATGGTAGTGCCGTTTTGTCCCCAAGCATTGGTTTGAACCGACGTGTTGCTGCGCATTGTACGTCGATTGACGGTGCTCGACAGCATTTCGT
The DNA here is from genome assembly GCA_029243025.1 of Pirellulaceae bacterium. Taxonomy (NCBI): domain Bacteria; kingdom Pseudomonadati; phylum Planctomycetota; class Planctomycetia; order Pirellulales; family Pirellulaceae; species Pirellulaceae bacterium. Next base: position 12,267 of record JAQWSU010000042.1, read on the forward strand.
TGTAGTTGTCGGGCCATAGGATCTGCGTTTGCGTGGGGAGATCTGTTTGGAGTGTGTTGGCCGCCACCACGCCTTGTCCCAAATTGAGTAGCAAGAGATGGCCAAGTGTTTTGCAAGTTAACGTGTTTTCATTGAGACGTTGCGTTTGATTACGCAATTGGTTGATTCTTGTTTTTTCGCGGCCAAGTGTATCTTTTATGACGAGTGATGTGGCTGCGTTGGTATCAAACGTGACCTGGAATCGTGGCTTAATCGCACCGCTTTGTTCCAAGATCGGGATGGGGCGGAATTTCGCGTAAGGTTGAAAACGACGGGTCAAGTTCGACGCTACCGCCTTGATGGGTTCGACAGCAACTCGTCCGTAGGGCCAGCGGGGACCACGAGACATTTCAAAAGCCGTCCCGCTTTCCTTGGGGAGGGCGGCAATCATTTCTTCCACGGTTTGGCCTTGGTAGCAAATCTGATTGGGCCAAGTTTGTTGGATATGCTGCAGGCATTCTGCAGCCGCTGAAGCTTGCTCGGCCGCGCTCAAGATGGCTGCTGAGATTGCCCAAGCGGGGGCGGCGATCTCCGGGCGCTTTGAACTCAAAAGAGGACCAACGACAAACTCGCTATTCAGGAATTTTCCTGCTTTGAGGTAACGGCTGGCTAATTCGAGCCGAATGCGATGTGAATCTTCGTGGTCACCGAAGATCGCTAGAAGGTTTTCCAACGGGCCCGGACTGTCTGAGTTCATTGCGATTTCCAAACGGGATTCGATCGCAGCATTCATTTCTGCCTGTTGATCGGACGTCGCCTGTCTTAAGCTTTCGCGAATTCCCGAACGCACAAACCGATCGCGACGCACTAAATGCATCCGAGAGCCGCTTTCTAACAACGGCAGGCTGCCGCTGCTCCGCATCGATGGTGAGTTGGATTGATGAAACGCCAATTCCAAGTAAGCATCGAAGGCGGCTTTCGGTTTGCCCGAGTCAAGTAATCCTTTGCCCATCAGCCGTAAGTATTTTTCTCGTTGCAGAGGACGATCGATCAAATCGTTGACTTCTTCGGCGAGCTTTCCGTTGTTAGCGAAGTTGGTTTTTAAAGCGTCGAGCAGTGTGTCCACCAAGAGTGTTTTGGCACCTTCTCGTCGATCATCCTCAGGGGAGTAAAGTTCAAACGCTTGTCGTAAGAACTGCAATGCCTCTTCGGATTGCCCTTCATCTATCAGTAATAGACCTTGCTGTTCGATGCTCCAGGGATCGTTCGGGTTATCGGCAAGCTGCTCTTCGACAAGTAGCTTGAGGCGATCAACTCGTGAGTAAGCAGTGACGTAATCCGGGCCTAGCGACACCATGTGATCACGATAGCTGAGTAGATTTCCGAGGGGACGTTCCGTGCGAATGGCTTCCAACAAAGTCCCCGTGCTGACGTCGATCTGCATCAGTTCCAGATTGGTGGGAAGGTAATACAAATTGCCGCTGAGAAAGCCACGACCGGTGGGCACTGCGGCGACCCGACTGGAGTCGCGTTGCGACCCAACAGGCAGTTGCCAAGCTTCTGTGCCATCGCTCATGTTGATTGCGACAATTGAGCGTTTGCCGACCAACACGGCCTTGCCGTCATGGACGCAGGCAAGGTAAAGGTTGCCATCACGTTGTTTGGCGGTCCAGGCGGGTTTGCCGGTCAGAAGGTCTAAGCAATGCAACTCGCCGCCCTCGGGAGGCGTAATCAGCACTTTTCCGTCCGAGATGGTAGCCGTCGAGTCGATCCACTTGTCGCGGTCGGGTGCACGCGAGCCCGCAAAGGTGCGGTTGATGCGGATTCCGTTTCGGATTGAAGAGTTGGCAAAACTGCGTTGGTACTGATAACCCCAGAGCAGCGATCGGTTCGGGACGTCAATTGCCACGATGGCGCCCGCCGACGTCGGGCAGATCAACACCCCGTCCGAATAGGAGGGGGTGGCCCCGGCCAATCTTCGTATCGGATCGTTCAAAATGCTGAGCTGGCCGACATGGGCCAGCTGTTGAGACCAACGGACCTTGCCCGTCTGCGAATCGAGTACGAAAAGACTGACGTCGCCGCGAACTTCTGCGAGGATATACAAGTCCTGCGCGAGCACTAACGGAGCTCCCAGGAAAAAAGCTTTCGCAAGTTTCGGCTCATCTTCGCCGTTGATGCCACCTACTCGCCAACGATATTTGCCTTGCGTGCGGACGTCCAGTGCAACCAGAGCATTGTAATCCTGGGGTTGATTGGGATTGGTAATCCGCATGCCTCGCATCATCTGGATACGCAGACCTGCAGCCGATGACTGGGCATAGCCCAGATCATCCACGAGGAAAAGTGTTTTGCCATCGCTCGCCATTTGACCGTAAATCGAGTCGAGCCAGAGTCTTTCTTCCAAACGTTTAAGACGCGCGTCTTTGGTTGGCGGCACCGGTGAGTCTTCGTTAACCACGGTTTCGATCGGCTCGGACCAAGGGTACTCCCAGATCCGCTTACCCGTTGCGAAATCGATCGCCATCATGTTTTCAGAGGTTTTCATCAGCAACACCCCGTCGACAATCAGTGGACTGATGGTCGGAATGGAGGCTTGATTCCGTTCACTTTGTTCCGCCATCAACCTGGCAATCATCGCTTCATCATCCGGGTCGTTGGCCACTTGAACGCGCCAACGCGTTCGTAACAGGGGAAGTGATCCGTCGACCTGAGCGTTTCGAGAGGGGACGCCACGATGCATATGCCACTCGTTTGCAAGTCGATTGCCTGGCTGTGCGGGCGAAGCAAAGACGCGATCGAGCCACGCGATCGGTTCATCCGTCTCGGTGAAGATCGGAACTTGTTCGCCACGAATCAAAAAAGTGGCTTCCGGGCTGCGTTGTCGAATTTCCTGCAAGACTTCCACTGCCTTCTCTGGCATGCCTGACATTTGCCAGCTTTGGGCCAGGAGTAATGACAGTTCGGGATCGTATTTTTTGCGGGCTTCGGCCGCGTTCGATAAACGTGAGAAACACATGGCGGCGGCCAGTGGACGGCCGAGATCGGTGTAAAATCGTCCCAATAACATCGTCGCGGTGTAACCGGCTTGCGTGTGAAAGTATCTCCGCGAAACATCTGATAGGTCACTCAAATCGGATGCCTTTAACGCCTCTTTGAGTTGTCGACGGGCTTCCGCACCATATTGCAGTTCATAAAGCTCACGCCCGGCGGGTGGCATTTGGCCTAGGAGTTGACGGGCTTGGGCGCGAAGACTTGAGCTCAGATGGTTATCGGATGCTTTGCCAACAAAGAAATCTTCCGTTCGTTCTGCGTCCGCTTCGGGAGAAGCATGCAACAGATCCGCTAAATGCTCAATCGCTTCACTGTATTGCTGCTCTTCTAACGCACGGGTAGCCAATTTCAGCTGCTGCTGGTACTCGCGAGGTGCCAACATCAGCACCCGTGCGACCTCCGGAGTGTTGGAACGTCGATTAAATCCCTGAGCTTGGATCACGGTCGGAAAAAAGAGTTCCGTCGCGACAACTAAGCACGCTAGAGCCGAAATTCGTCCCATCATTTTCACTACTCCGTTCATTTGCCTCGGCGATTTCCGCCTCCGACCCAAGCGCGAAGGCGGCCGCTACGGGCTGCCTCCTCAATTATGTCTAAGTATTTACTATAGAGTATCTTACGGGATTCGGGAACTCGGTTCGCAACCAGCTTGGACTCTTCGCCAGCTCCCTCAAATGCTGTTTCTAGAAAACATCTACGCTCGGGATTGGGCTCCGGTTCCCCTGGTATTCTATCCCGTCTCAGCAATTGATGAACGGCATTGTTTACCCGTTTCTTGCTCCGCCAAAATTCAAATAGTTGGTTATTTCCCGGTGAATGGGCCATTTGTGGGTTGCATTAATCGGAGTGCCGTAATTTAATCATCGCGTTCCGCAAGAGCGGACGGACGTACATACAGTTTCTAGAGACCAGACAAGGAGGGCCACTTCCATGGCGAAAGCGACCGTAAAGAAAGCGCCGACCAAGACCGAGATCATGAACAATATCGCTGAGGCGACGGAGCTGTCTAAGAAGCAGGTCGCCGAGGTGATGGATGCACTTTCCGAAGAAATTCGTAAGTCCATCGCAAAGCGTGGAGGTCCGGGTAATTTTTCAATTCCTGGCCTTTGCAAGATCGTGGTTCAACGCAAGCCGGCGACAAAAGAACGAAAGGGTATTAATCCTTTCACAGGCGAAGAGACCACCTTCAAGGCCAAGCCAGCCCGCAATGTGGTTAAAATTCGTCCCCTCAAGAACCTCAAGGACATGGTGGGTTAACTGACTTTTCCATGTTGAGTCGAACGCCGTTGGCGGGGCTGTTGTTCGGTTTACTGAACAAACACTTCGCGCACGGCGTTTTTTTGTTTTGCGTAGTTGGCGAATGGCAGATGAGCCCGTTTGGGCTGATTGTCACGAAAAAAACGCCCGTAAAGCGATGCTTACGGGCGTTTTCAAAAGGTGGTCAGGGCCAGATTTGAACTGGCGACACGTGGATTTTCAGTCCACTGCTCTACCAACTGAGCTACCTGACCGGGTCGTTAAAGGTCGCATGTTAGAGACTGGGGCCGTTGCTGTCAATTGGGACCTTTGTAGGCGACAAACCGTGGCGAGCAAACGGTTTCGGACATTTGCGGTTGCTTGACATTCGTCTATTCCGCCATTAACCTCAAATAAATGGAACAGGCAAAAAGGGCCTCTCATTTCGCGCGGCTCATTTCGAGCAAATTTTTCTTTGTAAGCGTGTGAGGCGGGATCCGCTCGGACGGTACGAACGTCGATTCGGCAGAAAGGTTGACGATGCTGCGCCAACCCAGGATGCATTCGATTCAAATTCTTGCGTGGCTTCTAATCGCCTCGTCATGGGTCACCCTATGGCCGACGGCTACCTCTGCCTACACCCCGCAAAGCGGTGAAGTGCAAAAGATGCTCGATAAAGCGCTCACCTTTATTGAGAAAAGCGGTGATGCCAGTCGTTTGGGTGGCAAGTCCTTGGTCGGTTTGGCGATGATCAAGGGGAATCGACCGAAGGACCATCCGAAAATTAAGGAAGCGATTAGTGCCTGTCGTGATGCGGTCGCAAATTTGCGAAGTAGTAAACGATCGGACTCCATGTATGACTTGGGGTTGGCGATCATTTTTCTTTGCGAGTTAGATCCGGAGCAATATCGCGCCGAGATCAAAACGTTGATGACGATGATGCTTGATTGGCAAAAGCAGTTTGGCGGATGGGGTTATCTGGAAGGGCCTCACGTTGATACGGGTGACACTTCGATGACTCAATACGCAGTGCTCAGTCTTTGGACGGCGGACCGATCGGGCGCCTACGAGGTATCGATCAACGCGGCGACCAAAGTTTGTAATTGGTTAATTCGCACACAAGATCCAAGCGGGGGTTGGGGTTATCAGGGGGAGGATCCGGGCGGATTTCAACGAATCCCCCAGCAGAGTTCAGAGACCAATGAGGTGTCACATTCGTGTTCTGCAGCAGGCTTGGGCAGCGCTTATGTTTCTGCGGACTTGTTGCGATTGGTGACGGCGACACGTGGCGGCAATGGCGGCTTTCCATCGGCTTTGCGAGTCGTTCGTAAGGAGGACACGCGACCGACAGAAGGCCCGTTGACGAATCAAGTTGATGTCGGCCGTTTAAAGCGAGCTTTGGCTGATGGGGATCAATGGTTCGCATCGCGAGACCGAATTAATGTCGAGTTTTGGACTTTCTACTACATGTACGCTCGCGAGCGTTATGAAAGCTTTAAAGAGCTGACGACCGGCAACGAGCCCGCGGAACCGAAGTGGTACAACGACGGTGTAAAGTTTTTGAAGAGCAAGCAGAAAGCGAATGGTAGTTGGAGCGGCGAAGGAGGCCCTACCGTTGACACCTGTTTCTGTGTTCTCTTTTTGACTCGTGGAACCAAGAAGTCGATTCAGAAGGCTGAGGCTTACAACGGTCGGCTGCGAGGCGGTCGAGGTTTACCATCAAGTACGGCCGATGTTGCGATCGGTGAGGATGGTCAAATCGTGAAAACGCCGTTCCAGGGCCAAGCTGAAAGTTTGCTGGCAATTCTGGAGGCGGGTGGGAATGATGATCTCGATCTGTCTGCCCAGGAAATTGATATCCAGTTAAGCAGCGATCCGAAGCAGCGCGAGCGAGAGTTGATCCGCTTGCGGCGATTGGTGACCGCGGATGAATATGTTGTCCGCCTGACCGCCATCAAAGCTCTGCACAAAACCCGCGATCTGGATAATGTGCCGGCCTTCATTTACGCCTTGGGAGATCCGGATACGCGGATTGTGACCCGGGCACGGGATTCGCTTCGCTTGATGGGTCGTAAAATTTCTGGATTTGGCTTAGGTGACAATCCCAGTGACGGTGCCAAGCTTGACGCCATCAATCGCTGGAAAGACTGGTACCTCACAATCCGACCCGATGCGCAGTTCATGAATTAGTTTCATCAACGACACTCCTAGAAAATCGCCGTGAATACTCAACGCACCAAACCAGAAGCCGAAACTTCGCGGGCGCCAGTCTATGGTGATTTACTCAAGGTGAGTGCCTACGATCGTGTTTCCAGCATGTTGGTTGCCTTGTTACTCATGGTGGGTGCACTGGTCGTGGTGCTATTCATCATCTGGTTAACGACGCGCGTCTTTTATTTGCCTTCGGCGCCGGAAGTATTTCTTGTCGAGGAGGAGCCTGGAACGCAGAACCCCGAGGGCACGGCGCGAGACATCAATGAACCCGGAATTGAGGAGCTGACCGACCTAATCGAACCAGATATTACCGAAACCTTGGCGGCGGTCACCGATGCCGTCTCCTCGGTTGCGGCAAGTCTCGACGCAGTGGATGGCGTCATGGCAACTCGCGGTAAAGGAGCAGGCGACAATCGCAAGCGAGGCGGTGGTGATATTATCCCCCGCTGGCAGCGATGGGAGATCCGCTTTCAATCGACGACATTAGACGCTTACGCGAAGCAATTGGAATTTTTTAAGATCGAACTAGGAGCACTTGGCGGCGGACGCGCCGGAGTGGACTATGCTCAGTTTGATCGTGGTGGCCTGAAGAAAAGATCGGTGGCGGGTGACGCTAAAGATGAGCGTTTGTATTTCATTTGGCGTGGCGGCAGGCTCAAGCAACAAGATATCACTTTGTTGCAACAGGCTGGCGTGACGACGGCCGGTCGGGTGGTTTGTCAGTTTTATCCGAAGGATATCGAAAACCAGCTGGCAGTGCTTGAAAAGCAGCAGATGGGCAGTCGCGCTCTGCGCGACGTAAAAAGAACAGTTTTTGGCGTGCGGCCTGCCGGTCGTGGATTTGAATTCTATGTTATCGAGATCGATTATCGCGCTTAGCGTGATTCGTTGGGCATCTCGAAATACTGGGTACACGGTGAACTGATGGTTGGACTTATGTTGGACTCGCGTTGCTTTCCACTTGCCGCTTTGGATATTAGTGGATTGACCGATTATGTGGCCACATTCATTTATATGATGTTGGGCGCGATTGCCATTTGGGGCGCGTTCTGTGTCATTATGGTTTGGATGCGTGTCGCTCGGCAAAGGTTTCGAAGCGAAGATGATCAGGCCAAATTTCTCGCCGAAGTTGAAACGCCGTTGGCGAAAGGTGACTTCAAAACCGCTGCAGAAGTGTGTGATGGTGATCCGCGAGCCGTTTCCCAACTTGCATTAATCGCGATCAATCATCGCGATCTCGGCTATGCAAAAGTTAAGCATTTGGTGATGGACCGCTTTCAGCGAGACGTGCTCTCTGATCTCGAACAACGGCTTAGTTGGGTGAATACGGTGATTAAGAGTGCACCGATGGTCGGGCTGTTTGGAACCGTTGTCGGTATGATGGGGGCGTTTGGGAAGTTGGCCGGCGCTGCGAACGTTAGTCCTGACGTGTTGGCTTCAGATATCAGCGTCGCCCTCATCACCACGGCGAGTGGCTTGGCGATTGCGATTCCGCTGGTTTTGGTGACCGCTTCGATCAACATTCGCATTCGTAAAATGGAAGATCTTGTCGGTTCGGGCCTCGCACAGGTTCTCGATACATTACGTGATTCCATGGCCGCTTCTAAGAGCTAGGGTATTTGGAGAGATAAGTGATGGCTGCCACGGAGCAAAAGGTTGAGCATCTAGTTGAGCCGCTCGACGACCAACCGGTGATTCGGCGTCGGAAGTTGGATGATGCCGAGATGGACATTACGCCGATGATCGATATCACTTTTCTGTTGCTCATTTTCTTTTTGGTCGCGGCTCGTTTGGATGAAGATACACCGGTTGAGTTGCCGCCGGCGAGGCATGGCACGGCCGTTGCCATTAAGAGTTCAGTGATCCTCACCTTGGCGGAAAGCGAAGGTGAGCACGCGGAAGTTTATCAAGGCGATGGCAAAGCTGCTGATCGATTGATTCCGGCAAATGATCTCGACGCTCAGGAAGCCGCCATCGTGGATTACATTGAGGAACAGATTTCGGAAGGGAAAAGTAGTGTACTGATCAAGGCTGAAAAAGGGGTTAAACACAGGGATGTGGCTCGTGTTTCTACGGCTGTTGCGAAGGCCGGCAGTGGTGACTTGTTTGTTGCCGTGCTGGAGGTGCAATGACTGACGGTTTGATCCATTTTCTCTGCCCGGTTTGCCAAGCCCGATTGGCGTCCGCGACGGCGGACGAAGAACGCTCAATCGAGTGTCCCGAATGCAATAGCGAGCTCACGGTTCCGTTTGAATCGCAACGTCGCGGTGCCGATCAAGATCTGTACGCAGACGAAGCGGCCATCGGATTTCGAAAAACCAACGATGATCGCGATGCGGAACTCGACATGACACCGATGGTGGATGTCACGTTTTTGTTGCTGATTTTTTTCATGGTCACCGCCGCCTTTACCATGCAAAAATCATTTAAGGTGCCGACGCCCGATGAGGATGCACCCAGTTCTCAGTATCGCGAGACTGAAGATGAAGATGGTGTGATCACCGTTCGGATCGATGAATACAACACCTTTCATGTTTCGGCGCCAAACTGGGACGAAGAACAAGAGGCTCCCAGTGAGCAAGAATTACTTCGAAAGCTTCGTGAGGCAAAAGACGGGGATGGAGGGGGAATTCCTCCGAATACTTTGATCGTCGTGGCCCATGGAGAAGCCACGCACGGAAAAGTCGTGATGGCCATGGATGCTGGCACCGAAATCGGCATGGAAGAAGTCAAACTGAGAACCGTCGACGATGATGCCTAACCAAACAGCCGATTTAAGAGTACTCGCCCGAGTGCAGGGATATGGAATGAGATGAGCGCACTGGAACTGATCGATCTGTTAGCGGAGAAGGAGCTGATTTCTGAACGCAGCATTGAAAAGCTGCGTAGTCAGATTCAGAGTTCGTCCAAAGAAATTACAGCGCAGACGCTTGCGACGCTGTTAGTCAAAAAGCAACTCCTCACCGAAGCACTCGCCAAACAACTGCTCAAGCAGCTGGAACAACGACACGCCGAAATCGATTTGAGTGAAGAGCTTGAGTTGCGTCCTGATGAGCCTGAAGAACCGGAGCCCGAGTTAATCGAGGTCGACGAACCGGTTGCCAGCGATGACGACCTGGTCCCCTTGCCGGAAGATGATGATGAGCCCGCGACCGTGGGAGATTCGGATGATTACGCCGAGGTCTACGATGAGACGTTGGACGAAACGAGCGCGGCCGATCCGCCTCCGATGGACGATTTGTTGTCCGGTGAGGGAGGTGACGACGAGCCGATTACGGTGACCGTTGGAAAGAAGAAATCGGGCGTGGCTGCGATGCTGGGTCTGGCAAAGGGCGGTCCACGTCGCAAGTTTCAAAGTAATCGATGGGACTCGCCGTTGATTCTAGGCGGTGGCGGAGCCCTGTTGTTGTTGCTGTTTGCTGCCGTGGGACTCTGGTTCTATTTGACGCGAGGTACGGGAGATGATGCCTTTGCGCTCGCCTACGATGACTACCGGCAGGCGTCCTACGGGCAATCGATTGGCAAGTTTGAGAAATTCCTCGCCGATTACCCCGATCATTCAAAGGTCAGTCTGGCAAAGGTGCGCATCGGCTTAGCTAAGATTTGGGCGGATGTCGACCGCAAACGTTGGGATAATGCCCTGCAGACATCACGGACCGAATTGGCAAAAATCCAAAATGAAGAGGCGTTTTCTGAGGCCCGTCCGGAGCTCGCGACGATTCTTCCTGACATCATGGACGGCTTTGCCGAGCAAGCACTGAGTGCTGGCGATGTGGCGAGCGCGAAAAAGTATCTCGACTTGGCCAACACCGCTTTCGAAGATGTTAACAACGCGGCTTTTCTTCCTACCTCGGTGCGCCAAGGGCAACAGCAACGTATTGAACAAATTCAAGACAAGCTCGCCGCGGTCAAGCATCGAATCGATCAGGATAATGAATTGATTCAAACGATTGCAGACATTCAGGCAGCTGCCAATCAGGGTCAGATTGGCCAAGCTTATGCGTTACGAAAGACTTTGTTGACCAAGTATCCTGGTCTTGAAAGCGATACTCGTTTGATCGATGCGATTGGAGATGTGACCGAAAAAGAACGTGAATCGGTGGCTGTCATTACCGATGCGCCTACGGTTGTTGCCGAGGACCACCAGCCGCTCTCGCAATATCAGGTCACCTTGGCAAGTCGCCGTGGTGGAACGGCCGAGGGAGTCACGAATCGAATTGTTTTCGCGCGAGTGCAAGGCGCCGTTTACGGACTCAAGGCTGACACGGGGGACGTTTTATGGCGACGGTATGTCGGATTGGATAATCCCCACACGCCTTTGCCCGTCAGTTCAAACGTTGGCGCGGATGTGCTGGTGGTCGATTCGGCACGAAGCGAATTGCTGCGGCTTAAGGCCGATTCCGGAAATCTCGTCTGGCGATTGCCTTGTGTGGGAAAGCTGGCCGCACCGGTGCTGGTCGGTGGCCGCCTGTTTGTCGGCTTTGGTGACGACGTGACCGGCAAGTTAGTCGAGTTGAATCCGGAAACGGGTGAAATGCTCGGTGGCGCGAATTTTGAAACCGGGTTGGCGACGGGACCGGGTTACGACGCTGAGCAAAATATGATTGCACAGATTGGCTCTCACTCAAGCGTCTATCTGATGGACGCCAAAAATTGGAATTGCGAAAACGTTTATTACCTGGGGCATGCCGAAGGGGCGATTCAGGTTCCGCCCATCGTGATCCAAGAACAGGTTGTGATTGCTGAAAATCCTGCCCCGGAATTTAGCTTGGTTCACATTTTGACCCCTGATGCAGAAACCGGTTCGCTCAAGCCGTTGGCCAAGCCGTTTCGCTTTCAAGGACAGATTGTGGTTCCGATCGTTCCCTTTGGGCGACGCGTCCTGGTCGCAACCGATCGAGGTGAAATTCACGTGTTGGAATTGGATCCGGCCAATACCACCGAGCCGGTTCGGGAAATCGCCAAGGTCTCTAGTTCGGTCCGCCCAGGTACGATCGGTTATCCTTTGCTCGGAAATGGACGGCTATGGGTCGGCGACAGCCAATTATCTAAGTACGAATTGCAAACGTCTCGTGGCCAGTTGGTGCGAAAATGGATTAACAATAAGGGCGATTCTTTTTTGGCCCCCTTGCAGCGATTCGGGGATGTGCTGTTCATTGTGCGTAAGCGAGCGAACCGAATGGGGGCGACGGTCTCTGCGATTCGGATAGACGAACGAGATGGTGGTTCACGAGACGGAGAGACGATCTGGGACACCGATATCGGAGTGCCGCCGGCAGGCGAGCCCTTTGTGAATAGGAAAGCTCAAGAGATTGATGTGGTAACAGGGAATGGCGATCTGTTTGCCGTCAATGCGGCGGCAATTCGAGCTGGGGTTGTTGATAAGCCGACGAGTGAAGTCATTGACAATCGTATCTCGGCGCTTCATCAGTCCGTGGGAGTTGGCAACAATCAGGTGGCCTTTTTCGGCTCGCCGCCTTCAGAACAGATGGTCCTGTTTGATCCCTCCAAGAGCAGCCAAACGCTCGATGTGGTCACGCTTGAACTGCAGAATGAGACGCCAGCTGTTCTCCCGATTCCGTTTGAGGAAGGTTTGTTGGTCAGTACGGCAGCGGGTCCGATTTATCTGCTTGATGTAAAAACGGGTAAACCACTGGTGCACCCCTATTTGCCACCCCTGCAAGCGGAGCAAAAAGTTGATTGGCTGCCTGCCGCGATCACGGAAGATGGTCTGCAGGCGATGATGGCTGATGTGGAAGGACGAATGTATCAACTCAGTGTGAAGGTTGGGCAGAAATCGCAAGTCACGGCTACCGCGCAAGCGAAAGTCGAAAAGAAAATGATTGGACGACTCGCGGTCCTTGCAGATACGGTATTCGCCGCGACCCGAGCTGCCCGAGCCGACGCGGTTGCCAGTTTCAAAACGGTGGATCTGACACCTGTGCAAGAGTGGAAACTTACTGGGCGAGTGACTTGGGGGCCCACGCGGTTGGGAGACGGCGTTTTGGTCGCATCGGATGCCAATGAATTGATCAAATTAACCGGTGACCCCGAACCGGCATGGCGGACGGATCTGCCTTTTGGACCCTTGGCAGGAGAGCCGTTGGTTATCGATGGCGATTTTGTCTTTGCAGCGGTGAGTGGCCAAATCTGGAGAGTCGATGGCCAAACCGGAAAAGAAATAGTCCGGCTTGATGTGGGCGAGCCTTTGGGGACTGGCCCCGTGCAATTTTCGGGCAGTCGGTTGCTCGTCTGTGGTGGTGATGGAACCGTCCACATTGTGACTTTACCCAGTGATCAATCTTCTGAGTGAATAGCGTGAAATTGGTTTTTGCCTTAGTGGTTAATTGCGAGTCGCGAGGGTTGCTGGCAACCTGCCGTGTCGGGTTGCGCCGTTTGATCGCGATGCTGCTGATGACGATTTTTACGGGTCACCTCGCCGCTCAGGAAGCGAAGCTGTTTGAGCAGGAACCGTTTGATGTGGTGACCCTGAATGCTCAAAACCAGGGCCGAGTGCTGAAAATATTTCCGCTTGCTTTGCCGGGCCGACGGATTCCGACAAATCCCAATCCCAACGCCACTCTGCGAATTCGGATGTTGAATAATCCAGATGAAGAATTTGATCTGGCTTGGCGTGGCGTCGAGAAAATTGAGCTGTTTGAAGATCGGGTGCTCCTGGAAGCCCGCCAGCTCACCAAGGCGGGACGCTTTGACGATGCTTTCGAACAGCTGGGCTTCCTGCAAAATAAGTATCCCAAAACCCGCGGTTTGGAAACCTCGGTTGACCAATTGCTATTTGCCGAAGCGTCGGCGCTGTACCGCGAACGGCGATTTGATCGAGCGATTCTACTGCTGAACGAAATTTACCAGCGCAACCCCAGTCGACGCGGATTGACCACTGCGCTGACTCGCGTCAGTAAATCGCTGTTTACACTTCGGATGAAAGCAGGAGACTATCGAGACGCGCGTCGCATTGTCACTCTTGCGGAAGAGCAATACGGTAACGCACTTGGCTCGAGTATCTCTGAATGGAAACAACAGTTGCAAGCGGTCGCTGCCAAATTTTTGCGGACAGCTAAACAGCAGCTGGATGATGGTGATCTACGCTCCGCTTACATGAGCAGTCGGAAGGCATTTCAGATCTGGCCAGAAACGCCAGGTGTGCGCCAAATGGTTGTGGAGACTTCGGAGAAGTATCCGTTGCTCTCCGTGGCAGTGAGCCAACGCTACGCTGTCTCGGACGTCAGCCCCATGTTTAATTGGGCGACTCGACGGGCGACTCGCTTGCAGTATCGCCGTTTATTTGAATTGGTGACGGTGGGGCCCGACGGCGCCGAATACAACTGCCCGGTGGGCAAAGCCGAAGTACCCGACGACGGACGTTCGTTCGCAGTTCAGTTGATGTCGGAGGGTGACTCGACGGCCTCTTTTATTGGGATGGTCGTGGCTCGTCGGTTGCTGCAAATGGCCGATCCGGCGACAGCCGTTTACGATCCATCTTGGTCGATGGTGTTGGCGGAATTGAATTTAAAGAACGTGGACGATTTGCAGGTCGAGTTGCGACGGCCGGTGCTACGCGTACAGGCATTGTTGGACACGGCCGACATCAGCGGAGAAGTGGAATCACTCAGACAGGCTTGGCAACCCTATGCGTTGAATGATTCTGGTCATGATACCCCAACGGTCAATTTCTTGTCGAACGAACGCTACGTGCTGGCCGGTTCCTTGCAGCCTCGCGAGATTGTCGAGCGGCAGTTCGATAATCCGCAGCAGGCCGTACAGGCCTTGCGTCAGGGGGAAGTGGACCTGGTGGCGCGAGTTTTTCCCGCTGATGTGACTCAGCTAAGTCGTGACAAATCGATCGTCGTGCAACCGTATCGCATCCCGTCCATGCATATCTTGGCTCCCAATCAAGATCGCCCTCATGCGGGAAATCGGATCTTTCGCAGAGCGATTGCCTATGCGATTGATCGTCAGAAAATTCTCGATCGGGATCTGCTTGGAGGGTTCGAACTGTCCGGGTGTCAACTCGTCAGCGGCCCCTTTCCAAGTGGGATTGGAAACGATGATCCTCTCGCATATGCCTATGACGCTCGCATCGAGCCGTTGCCTTATGATCCCCGCCATGCTCGAACACTCGTCCAATTGGCGCAGATCGGTCTGGACGCATCCGCTGCAAAGGCGAAAAAGGAGAAGCCCGTACTCAACGAGCTCGTCTTGGTTCACCCACCGAACGAAATCGCCAGAATCGCCTGCAATGAAATCGTCGCCGATCTGAGCATCCTGAAGATATCCTGTCGATTGCGAGTGTTGGAACCTGGCGTCAGTCGGCCTGACGACGACGATTGGGACTTTCTCTATGTCGATTATGTGATGGGTGAGCCTTTGGTAGATGCTCGTCGCTTGTTGGCCTCGGATGGGTTTGCCCGTTGCGCGAGCCCGCACTTGAATTTGGCGTTGCGACAACTGGACCAGGTGGACAGTTGGCGTGAAGCCGGCAGCCGTTTGCGTGCGATCCACCAGGTCTGTTCCGACGACATGTCAGTGATCCCACTCTGGCAGCTTGGCGATCGTTTGGCACGTCGGAAATTGGTCGACGGACTGTTGGAACAACCGATTGGCACTTATCAGGGCATCGAAGCATGGAGGCTCAGCGCGGAACAATGAACATGAGCCCTGCCCGTTTCAAGTCGTTGCGAAAAGTTGCCGCGCAAATCGCTGTTGTCCTGGTGGTTCTCACGGGTCTGACGGCTCCGTTGCGCGCGCAATCGATTTGGGAGCTGACGCCCTACCGGATCCAAACGTGGTTCGTGATTCAGCCTCAGCCGTTGATTCCGCAAAAAGCTGTGGCAGAACTCTCTGCGGCAGTCCAACGCGAAGCAGGTGCGGCGCTGAGATCGGTCTGGAAAGTTGAATCGTCGCCCGTGCCAGACGCCTATCGCGAAACCTTCTTGTCGCTCAAGCAGCCTGCAGCAGACGATTTACTGGGTGTCGAAACCGGATTGGAGGCGTTTGACAAACTGTTTGTGTTCACTGTCTCAGTCGCTGGAAATGGCTATCAACTGGACGTCTGTGAACTGGATATCCGCACCCGTGTTTGGAGTCCCTGGCAACAACGTCAGACCGATCGCTGGTCGACGATCACGCAGGAGGCCTTTGCGTTGATGTGCGATGTGTTCGTGCCTTTGGTACGGATTCAACGTGTCAAAGATGATCAGGTGACGGCGCTGGTCAAGGCCGGCGCACTACAACGTCCCAAATCTTCGGTGCGACACTGGCAGACACCCACGGAAATCAAACCAGGCGACGTGTTGCAGCCGATCATTCGTCGCACCAACCGTAATGGAAAGGTCGAGCCGGGAGGCACGAAGCCAATCCAGTGGACCGTGCTGCTGGTTGAGGATCAAACAGGCGGTGTACTGACCTGCAAAACTTTTTCCGGCTATCGACAACCTTTTAATGCGCGACGTAGTTCTCGAGTCGAACAGCTCGCTTTATTGATTCGACCGGAACATGAATCGACCATACTAAGACTTCACGATCGACGAAACCAAGACCAGCCGCTGGCCGGCTATGATGTGTTTGCTCGGCAACCGGATTCAAAGACTTCGGATTTCGTGGGACGAACCAACTGGCGCGGTGAGTTGGAAGTCTTTCCGGACGAGGAAAATCTGATCCGGATGCTATATGTCAAGAGTGGCAATCAGTTGCTGGGTAAATTGCCTGTCATTCCGGGCTATCAGTCGCTGCTCACCGCGCCGTTGCGAAACGATGATCGCCGCTTGGAAGCCGAAGGTTTTTTGCTAGGTATCCAAGAGAGCTTGGTCGACCTGGTCGCACGTCGGGAGGTGTTGAGTAATCGAATCCGTGCCAAGATTGATCGCGGTGAGTTTGATGAAGCGGAAGAATTATTGGATCAGTTACGTGGCCTCGATACCCAGGAAGATTTTGCCAGCCGCGTCCAACAGCGGAAGCAAGGATTGACGGCCGTCGATTCTCAAGTCCAACAAAAGATCGATAAACTGTTTGCCGATACGCGAGCCCTGTTGGGGAAGTTTCTTGATCCGAGTCGAGTGCAACAGTTGCAGGCCGAAATTGAAGCCGCTCGAAAAGGCGAACCCGCAGCAAACGACGAAGATGATGATCAAAATTGAGGCAAGACAACATTCGAGGATCGAAACAACAGGATCGATCAGATGTTGAGCCTCGCGGGTGAGTTCATGATCGGGCTCTCCCGTCTGCCGATCCAAGCTCTAGCCCGAAACGCTGTCCCCGTATCGGGAAATTCAAACTCGGCTTCCATGAAGCGCTGAATCCCTCATGCTAGAAGTCGGAGGTTGCTAATCGGTTCAAGGGCCATCGGTCGAAGCGATGGGCCGAACGGCAGGGCCTGAACGCACTATGGTTCTTTTGGGGGTGTTCACGGTACGGTCTCAATGCCTCGAAGGGGGGGCGTTAATTCATCGGCTGCCGCCATGCTCTCCCGTCGTAATTCGAAGCGAGAAGTCGTGAATTGATTAGCTGGTTGGGTGAAGCGTCGATTACGAGCTGATATGGGCCGCGAGTTGCGCTCCCAAGTGGGGAGTGTCAGGGTAACTCGTAGAGAGCCGCCGAGCCAGCCAAACAGTCGCCTCACGTTGGGGCGGAAAAACGGCAAATTCTCGCCAGAAAATGTCACAACAGCGATCTTTCTTCTTTGGTTCTCGCTTGGCTTTAGTCGCAAGCTAGGTTTCAGAGACCCCTATCAAGACAAGTCGATTCCGGCTTGGGAAGTGGATCATGAAAAAACCGCTGTGAATCTTTTCGAAGTCGGCGGCGATCAAAGCAAAACGTACGGTTCTAAAAAAAATCCTTACAATCGTCCTGTTCGAAAAAATCGTTACAATCGTCATATTCCGTTGGCGGTCTAGCGGGACCGGGCGGTCGAGAGAATCTTCTTGGCCGTCGGTTGATTCGATGATGCAAAGCTCACAAATTAATTGACAGGCGCAGCAAATGATTCGTGTGGTCAGGCGGTTAATAGCAACGCTTTTCTCCTTATGTTTGGGGGCCAGCGTTTGTGCTTCTCCCTTTTCGCCTGGCATCTATGGGACTTATTATGACGACATCAACATGGATGGCCATATTGAGCCTGGGGAGGCGATCCCTGGACTTTCTTTGCAGTTGTATCGTGACGATGGGGATGGTGTTTTCGACCCCAAGGTCGATACTCCGATCGGTGAACCTGTGATTACTGGGGCGATGGGAGAGTACGCCTTTCCTGATCTTCCTGATGCGGGTTACTTTGTGCAGCAGTCGCCCACACCCGCTTATCTAGGAAATGTGACGTCGCTGATCCGACCTGCCGAGCCTAATGTGTTGATTGACGATTTTGCTTCGGGGCCGGATTTGGATGGAAACAACCTGGATCCTGAGGTGACGTTTTCTGGCCCTCACAATCCCCCCGACTCGCCTTGGAGTGGTACGCGGCAGTTCACGGTGAGCATGCAGGGGGGAGTCGGAAACACTCGGGTGATGGTTAATCCGTTTGGATTGGCGGCCAAGATGGTCTATTCGACAGGGGCTGGGGTGACGGGTGAAGCTCGAGTCAGTTATGAATACGTGTCCGACGATGAGGAGGTTGGGATTCTTTCTCCCATCGACTTGACAGAAGCCGGTAAGCAGACGGGTTTGATGCTCCAAATCGGAATCGACCCGGCTGGCGGCGACGACCTGTTCACGCTACGTTTACTCGGCAACAAGGAGGAGGAGTATTCCGAGGCTCAATCGACAGTGCCGGTGACCAATGGATACGAAACAGAGTTTGTGTTTGTGGCATTTTCGGATTTCAGTGGTCCGGTGGCACCCACGGAGGTCTTTGGCGTCGAGTTGGAACTGGGAAATGGTGAGCCATCCGTCGACGCGACGGCTGACGACTTTGGGATTCTGGGACCGAAAATCAGAAATGTCGCTGTGACGCCGGTTCCTGAGCCAACGGCGCGTGCGATCACCATCATTGGATTGCTGGTCGTGCAGATTTTGCTGCGGAGCCGTAAGCCGCCCGAGACAGAAACCCCGGACCCTGACCTACCCTCGTGATCTGCGGTTCACAGTGGGTTGATCCGCAGAAATCTCTCGCCTTCTTCTTCTTTTCGTTGGCAGCCGTTTCCCCTCAGAGCTTGGAAACGGGTAAACTCAGCAGCGGAGCTGGGCGATAAGGAAGAATGATGCAAGCAAAAGCAGGTCGAGGACGAATTCCGATCAAGTTATTGGTACTCGTGGGTGTGGTGCTCGCGATGTTGGCAGCTTTGTTCTTGTTGCGAGAACGCTTGTCGCTCGATTATGTCGCGCAACAGGAGCAGGCACTGCGAGAATTTCGGCAAGCCTATCCCTGGTTCGTGTATGTGCTTGCCTTCGCACTCTATGTGACCGTCACGGGATTGTCGCTTCCGGGTGCGACCGTTTTAACGCTGGTCTATGCCTGGTTTTTTGGCTTTGTTCCTGCGCTGGTGCTTGTCAGTTTCGCTTCTACGATGGGAGCCACCCTGGCTTTTCTGTTGAGTCGGTACTTATTTCGGGACGCGATTCAGCATCGGTTTGGCGATCGTTTGAAGTCCTTTAATGAGGCTTTGGATCGGGAGGGAGCGTTTTATCTGTTTACGCTCCGCCTGATTCCGGCTGTTCCGTTTTTCGTCATTAATGCGGTAATGGGTTTGACGAATTTACGCGCGCGAACGTTTTGGTGGGTGAGCCAAGTTGGCATGTTGGCGGGCACTTGTGTTTATGTTTATGCGGGTGCATCGATTCCCCGTTTGGAACAACTTGCCGATCCATCTCAGTTGCGAGCGGCGGATTTGATCGATCCAGAATCGTTCATTCAACGCGTGAGGGCAACTTCCAGCGATCCGGCCGGCCAACCACTTCGCCGTTCTTTCTCGCCTGCTCAACTAAGTTGGTTGGATGAATTGGTTCGAGCGCAGAAGCCCCTTACTCTCCAACAACAAGAGCGGTTGGTGGTTGTGCTCAACTCCGCGATTGCAAAACCGGATTTTGCTCTTCAGCCCGGCTGGGCGGCCCTTTTTGAGGGAAGCGACCGCGAGAAAGATGGCAGCGATCGGGACAGGGAGAAACAATTAACTCGAATCAACCGGATGCTGTTGGTGCGTGCCTTTCCGCAATCCATTAAAACTCCAGGGCGACTTGTGAGTCCGAACTTATTGGTCGCCTTTTGCTTGTTGGGGTTATTTCCCATCGTCGCTAAGCGTTTGATGCAGCGAGTGAGGCGGCCGAGAAAAGACGAATCGAACGCCTCACGTGTATCGGTCGATACGGCCTGAAGCGGTTCAATCGATTCCGCTCAAAAATCGGCTACTGGACGAATTCCATAAATAGAAAAGTGATGAGGCCACCGGCGACGAAAGCGATCGGGATGGCGATCGCCAACGCTTTGATAATGCTGGCCGTCACATCCGTTTTCTTTTCGCGGATGGGGGCCGGGGGTGGCATGGGCACCACCAATTGGTCAGAGGGTCCGAGCGTATCCTGTCCCGATACGCCATCGGTACTCTGCGACGTTCCGCTTAGCTCTTCCGAGCCGGTGGGGCCGCCACCGTCCTGGCTATCCTCTGCCACATCACGGGCCAATTCACTTAAGTCTTCGACCGTTTCTTCACGCCCGCTCGGTACGGGCGGAGGTTGCCAGGGCGACTTGGTCATCGTGGGGTGGGGAAGCGGAGCAACCGCGTCGGCCCATGGTTCCAATCGCTGCACGACGTCTCGTGCCGTGCCCAAACGTTGCGTTGGATCTTTTTCCATCATGTCGGCGATTAAATCGACAAACTCATCACTAATATCTGGATTAAATTTGCGTGGGTGCCAGGGTGTTTCCTCGCAGTGTCGACGCGCTTTGTCGCGTGTCGTTCCCCCCGGAAAGGGAACTTTGCCGGTGATTGCATAGTAGAGCGTGCATCCGAGCGAATAGATGTCGCTGACGGGGGCGACGTCGAGAGGTGTTGTGATTTTCTCGGGCGCCAAATAGTCGGCCGTCCCCACAATTTTTCCCGCTCGTGGGTCGTTTTGCCCCTCGTCCAGAAATCCGGCTAAACCGAGGTCTGATACCTTGACGGCGCCCTCGGGGGTGACCAGGAGGTTGCCCGGTTTGACGTCCCGGTGAATCAATCCTTGCGAATGGGCATATTCGATTCCCAAGGCGGCTTGCGTGATGACCGAAGCTCCTTGTTTCATCGTCAGCGGTCCGCGCGAGCGGACGAGCCGACGCAGATCGGTTCCGGGTACATATTCGGTGACAAGGAAATAGACGTTTCCATCGTGTCCCGCATCATAGGCGCGGACCAAGTTTCGATGGTCTAGTTTGGCTTGGGTTTGAATCTCTCGTTTGAAGTTGGCAATGGAATCGTTGGTTGACTTGCTTTGGGGCAAGACCTTGATGGCCACCTTTCGTTCCATCATTTGATGAAGGGCCACGAAAACTTGCCCCATGCCCCCCTGCCCCAAAAAATCGACGATCACATAGGGGCCCAGATTGAGTCGGGTATTGCCCTGCCGCAATTGTGCAGCTTGATAGGGAGTGAGGATCCCCATCTTGGTCAGTTCGTCGGCCAGACGTTCATCGCCCACTTCCACCGCAGGTAGCGCACTCAGTCCGCCCGACTCACGCACTCGGTTGATCGCGTCGTCGACCTGTGCTTGAGAGACTTGTCCGCTCAAAAGGGCTGAGCGAACAAAGGGTGACTGTTTCGAAACGACCACCTTACTTGATACTTTCGTGCGAATTTCGATTGCTCAGGGAAACGCTCAGAGGGAGACAGAACTGACCCCTGTCTTGCCGACAGTGTACCATTTTCTCAGAAGATCAACAGTTTTATTCACCTTGCTGGCCCGAAACGCCTCGCTTCACTGTTCGCCTTGCTGGATCACTTGACGCGGCCAATAACTGGGCAGCGGCGCTTGCAACGCTAATTCGGTTTTTTGCACCGGATGCTCCAGCATCAAGGCCCGTGAATGCAGGGCAATTCCGGCGGGAAATTTTGCCGAACTCCCATATTTTCGGTCACCCACGATCGGCCGTTCAACGGCTGCCAGTTGAACGCGAATCTGATGTTTACGACCCGTAATCAATTCAATTTCCAGCAATGATCGGCTTTTTAGATTTGCCACGGTGGTGTAGCAAAGTCGTGCTTCTTGAGCGTCCGGGTTTCGCGGTGAGGCGATCAGGACCTTACGGTGTCGTTCGTGGCGCTTGAGCCAGTGCTGTAGCTCGCCTTGGGGAGGATCAATTGGCTTTTCGATCAAAGCCCAGTACTTTTTCTGGACGGATCGTTCGCGGAATTGGTCGCAGAGCCGGCTGGCTGCTTTGGAGGTTTTGGCAAACAGGACAATTCCCGTCACGGGAGCATCGAGACGGCTGACAACACCCAGGTAGACATTGCCCGGTTTGTTGTATTTTTTTTTCAAATATGCCTTCGTTAGATCAACCAAGCTGACTTTATCCGCTGGAACTCCCATGGTTGGCAGCGGCGCGGGCTTGTCGATTGCGATCAGGTGATTATCTTCGTAGAGAACGCGAAGTGCGTCTGATTCCATTTTTATTACCGCGGATGTCTGGAAGCCGGGAACAGGCAACTATACCTCCGAACCCAGTTCGTCGACAGGGACCAAATGTCTGCTATGAAGCTAATCCTTGCAAGTCAATCAGAGCGTCGTCGAGATTTGCTATCTGCTGCTGCCTATGAATTCGAGATCATTTTGCCTCACGAGAATGCGGAATGTGGCATCTGTAGTCGTGAAACGCCACCCGAGTTGGTGGGGCGTCTGGCCTATCAAAAGGCGATGGACGTTGCCGAAAGGGTCCGCGAACCGTCCGTGGTGATCGGTTGCGATACGGTTGCTGAGTGCCAGGGGCAGATTATGGGAAAGCCCGTCGATCGGAAGCACGCCTACAAAATGCTTTCCTTGATGTCGGGACGAGTCCACCACGTCTACAGTGGACTCTGCCTCTGGCGACGACCGGATGATCGATTTTTGATTGAAGTAGATGTGACTAAGTTACAGATGGAACCGTTGATCGAAAGTCAGCTCGAAGCTTACCTGGACACCGACGCTTGGCAGGGAAAGGCAGGTGCTTTGGGATTCCAAGATGGTCCCGACTGGCTGACGCTCTTGGACGGTAGCGCATCGAATGTGGTCGGTCTTCCCATGGAACTGTTGGAACGCATGATGGTGCAAATGAAAAAAGAGCCCCAAGACTAAAACTTTTTGACTTGGATTTACTGAATGAAAGGTCGCATCAAGATGAATCACCCGGGGTGGTTGCTTATCGTGCTGGGACTTGTAATTGTTCTGGTTGGAGCTTGTTGGTTGGCAATGAATCAATGGACTTGGTTTGGCAAGCTTCCCGGTGATCTGGTGATTATAGGTGAAAATTCCCGCCTCTACTTTCCAATCACTACTTGCCTGATCGTCAGCACTTTGTTGACATTGGGAATGTGGATTCTGAGCCGCTGGCGATGATTGAGTTGAAAGTGATGCAACTCCGCAGCGTCCAATCGGTGAAACGAGTCGAAGACGATAAGTTATCGATTATGCAGGACAAGTGCGGCGATTGGGTTGCCGTTGGATGACGCTGATAGGTTTTGTACATCCTGCGGCATCGAGCAGAACAAACAGTTGCCGTCAGTAAAGCAGACCAAGACCGATCGCAAGCGATGAGTATCGAAGTTGCGGCAGTACGGTTGAGACGGAGGTGGGACAGCGTAGCTTTAGCGGTCCGTTTTGTGGATCTACCGCTACAACGCGTAGGTAGGTCTATCACTTTTCGGTGAATGGAAAGACAGGCAACGCGACCGGCGTGGCTCCCGTGTCCAAATGGAAGCTTGTGGCCGCGTTGGCGGTCGCAAGCTTCGTGTTGGTAGCATTGCTCGTGATCGGTTTTACCACGCACTCGAAGCTTAAGCTGGGTTGCCCGCGGCTAAGCGTTGAGTTCGTTCTTGCGACTTATTTTTTTCGATAGTGAAAAATCATCATGGCGATCCCGGCCATGATGAGCCCGCAAGTGGAGGGTTCCGGAACGGTCGCTGCAGTTGCCGGCAGTGGCCCAATTTCGAAACCACCGTCTTGAAAAGCCATCACGAAATCTGAGGAGTCGAATTCAGCGTCTCCATTCCAATCGCCAGTCCCCCAGCCCGAGTTCATGGGGACGCCATCTTCGTATTCACCGGCTTGAAAGGCGAACACGAAGTCTGAACTTGTGAATTCACCGTCGAGATTTGCATCGCCAAACCAGGTGTGTTTTAGATCTTTTACCCAGACTTGATAATCTGCTAGATCGATGTCTCCATCCTTATTCAGATCAAAACGGGCGTCCTGTCCGGCCGCTCGAATCTCCTGCGAAAGCAGGTCGATATCCAGAGCTGTCAGTGCGTTATCCCCATTAAAGTCACCTGGAAGACCGGCCGGTCCTTTGGTTTCGATGGCAAGATTGTCGAAGATGGCAAATGCGAATTCTGGCACCGGAGCCACCGATGAGAAAATATCGGCCATCATCAGGGCTACCCCGCCCTCCAAAACGACCTCCTCCCCAATGGTGGCATCGATCGTTCCGATGCTCAGCCCATCAATCGAAAAGTTCGCTGTACCCTCGTCGGTGTCCACTTCTGCCACAAACGTGTGCCAGCCATAACCGAGTGCGCCATCCGGTGCGAATCCATCCTCGTTGGGCGGATCAAAAACGTCATCATTTAATTGCTCAGCTGGAACGTCCATTCCCTCGAACGTGTCAACCAGGTCGGGATTTGTATGATCCAGGCTTTCAAGGTCGTACTGGCCACTTTCAATCAATTGTAAATTGGCGTCCTTGAAGAGCCGATAGTCTGTTCCGGAATCTCCATCGGTGTCCCCGAGTAACCCGGCCCCATTGAAAACGGTGTCGGTATCGGTGTCATATCCCACAAACAGCCCGCCGAATTCGGTCGTGCCCACTTTGGCGATGTCTGCGTAGTAATTGAGCCAGATATCGACGGCCACCGTATATTGCCCCGTCAAGAGTAGGTCGTTCGGTGAGGCAGCGATTGCCGAAGCGACGCCGGACTCAATATTGGCAGCCATTCGGATTCCGCGTGTGTCGTCGCCACCGCTCGGTGGCTTCGGGATTCCGTAGATACTGTAGTCAAAGTTGAATTCAGCGATCGCATCCGGATCTTGAAAGACAGTCCAGGCATTTTCATCATTCATGTCCACCAACGTACGAACTTGTGCCTCGGCGGATGAAAGGAACATTGCCGAAACGACACAGCTGAAAATCATTACGCGTTTCATTAGAATTTGACTCCGTAAGCTGCCAGTCGTCTCGTAGGTCGTCGTCCCTACCGAACATGATTGGCAATCGCTGACGGTGACGAACCGGCTGCAGTGTGCACTACCAGAATGCCACGATGCGATTGCCGAATGGGAGCTCTGATTGTATCGCCGGCATTTGTGGCGCGAACGGATATTCCGATTGTTTGACAAAAGATCATTCATTTCGACAAGCTTTATTGTCAGCTGTTTACATCGCTAAACCAAATCCTATGAGGTGGGTGCACTTTTGCAGAATAAACGGATAATTCTTGGGAAACATTTCTGTCGCTGCTTATAGTGGATGGGTGATAGGCGTAGAAACAGGAATCCCAAACCAACGCTTGATGAGTGTGCTTCCATGACTTTTCTCATGAAATATGCAAACCTGCTCTTATTCGTAGCGTTGCTGGCTAGTCCAATTCAGTCGCAGGCCGCAATCGCGATATCCGAATTGATTGAGAGCGGGGGATCCGTCGTTTCGGGCGACAAAAAGTTTGACGAATTCAGCTTTTCGTCGACCGGTGATATGCCACCGGCCTCGGAGGTTGGAGTTGACCCGATCACGGACTTCTATGGGGATTATGGAATACGTCTCTTTGGTGCCTTCATAGACCATCCTGGGGGTGGCGCTTCTCAGATGAATGTTGGGTATCGTGTGACGACACTCGATCCGGAGATGCAAATCTCCGGTAGTCTTTTGCAAGGTAACCCAACGGCGATTCGCTCGGGATCAGTGGTAATCACCTCGACGATGAGTGGAAAAGGTGAACTTGAAATCTTTGATCAAATTCCCGGTTCGACAAAGGCGGCAGACGAGATAACCTTTGATTCGTCGGTGTCTGAGTTGGACGTCGCCGTGCAATTGGTTGGTGATGCGACGGGAGATCCTTCCGCGATCACGGTTTCCTTTATTGATCAGACGTTTTCTCAATCCGTCGTGCCAGAACCCGCCTCGGTCGCCGTTTGGCTCGGGATGGCGTTTCTGGTGTGTGTCGTTCCCGCCTTGTGGCGACGACCGCAGTTGCTGATGCTCAAGATTCGAAAGTGACGGTTAGTCGTCATCAGCAATCAAGAAACGCCCGATTTTCGTTGGGCGTTTTTTCTGTCGGGCGGAAGGATTTGCTCCTTAGGGAGCAATCAGCAAACGACTTGGCTGCTCCAAATAGCTTTTGACATCGTTTAAGAATCTGGCCGCCGTTGCGCCGTCGACCAAGCGATGGTCGTAAGACAAACTGAGGGGCATCATCAGTCGAATGACGACCTGATCGTTGACCACCACGGGAAGTTTTCGTGAACGACCAAGCAGGAGAATGGCAACTTCGGGCACGTTGATAATGGGTGTGCTGTAGGTGCCCCCGATTGCCCCAAGATTGCTAATCGTGAAAGTGCTTCCCCGAAGGTCCTCGAGTTTGAAGTTGTTGTTTCTCGCGTTGTCCGCAATGGTGCCCAAGGCGCGAGCAACATCGGATATCCCCATGTGATCAGCGTTGCGTAACGACGGAACCAGCAGTCCCCGATCCGTATCGACCGCAATGCCGATGTTTACATATTTTTTGTAGATGATTTGGTCGTTGGCTTCGTCGATCATCGCGTTAATTGTCGGATTCGATTTCAATGCCAGGGCGACGGCCTTGATCACGAACGGCATTGACGTCAATTTAATACCACGATCACTATAATCCACTTTGCTTGCCTGTCGAATCGCTTCGAGTTCGGTGACGTCTGCGTCATCGAAGTTGGTGACTCGCGGCGCACTCGTCCAAGACTCATGCATTTTGCGAGCAATCGTCTTGCGGATTTTTGTCATCCGTTCAACATGAATGGGACCCCAATCATCTTCGGTTGTCGGTTCCGTGCTGGGTGATTCCGTGCTGGGTGATTCCGTGCTGGGTTGGGCGGTGGTTTTTGATGCTTGTGAGATCGTAGACGCTTGACGAACGATTGAGAGTACGTCGTCACGCGTGATGCGGCCACTGGCTCCCGTTCCAGCAACTTTCGAGAGATCCACACCGACTTCGCGTGCCAAACGGCGTATTGCCGGACCGGCTGGTGCGAGTTCGGGGGCAGTTTGGTGATCGTCGGTGATCGTCGGTGACGGTGTGGCAGGCGTCGGCGGCGCCGCTTGCGGCGCTTTGGGGGCCACTGCTGGGGTCCGCTGCGTCGGTGCGGGTGGTGGATCAAGCGGTTCCGTCGTATCGGGTTCGCTGGCAACCGGTTGCGGTGCGACGGGTT
Source organism: Pirellulaceae bacterium (assembly GCA_029243025.1). Taxonomy (NCBI): domain Bacteria; kingdom Pseudomonadati; phylum Planctomycetota; class Planctomycetia; order Pirellulales; family Pirellulaceae; species Pirellulaceae bacterium. The sequence continues at coordinate 39,315 of JAQWSU010000042.1, forward strand.
CGCTGGGGGGTGCCGACGGTTCGACGGCCGGGCTCGGGCTTTCTGCCGCGACGGCTTCCAGCGTGATGAGTGTTGCCCCGATTGCGACGTTGTCGCCGGCGTTGATGTGGATCTTCACCACTTTTCCGGCATGTGAGCTGGGCACATCGACAGTCGCTTTGTCGGTTTCGATTTCGCAAATCGATTGTTCTTCGGAGATAGTGTCACCCTCTGAAACCAGCACATCTAGGATGTCGCCAGACTCAATACCATCTCCCAATTCGGGCAGTTTTACTTCGATTCCCATGATTAAACCTATGTTGTGTTTGGGCTCGAGCCCATCGTGTTTCGCCAAATTTTAGGTTTTTCGACCCCTAGGCGTACAACGGATCTATTTTGTCCGGGTCAACGCCAGTTGCTTGAATTGCTTCCGCAACCAGTTCGCCGTCCAGCTTTCCTTGCAGTTGCAGTTGATGCAGGGCTGCAATCGAAATGCAGGGTGCATCCACTTCGAAATGACGTCGAAGATTTTCTCGAGTTTCGCTGCGTCCCATGCCGTCTGTTCCCAGTGCAAAGATTCCGCCGGGGATCCAGGGCGCCAGCTGTTCCGGCAAGGCTCGGACATAATCCGATGCAGCGATGACCGGTCCTTCGAAACCATCGAGCGTCTTTTCAAGGAACGATTTTCGTGGTTTCTCAGTTGGGTGTAGCATATTCCAGCGGCGGACCTCATGGGCCTCGCGTCGCAGTTGGGTGTAACTGGTGACACTCCAGACGTCACTTGCAATTCCAAATCGCTCGGCCAGGAATTCCTGTGCCTTGAGTGCTGCTCGCAAGATCGCTCCACTGCCGAAAAGTTGTACTCGATGAGCCCCTTTTTCGGTTTCTCGTGCCGACAAGTGATACATTCCCTTGATGATGCCTTCCTCAACTCCCTCCGGCATGGCAGGCATGTCGTAGTTTTCATTTTCAACCGTGATGTAATAGATCGCGGTTTCTCCATCCTGATACATTCGCTTCAGGCCGTCAAACACAATCACTGCCGTTTCATAGGCGAAGGCGGGGTCATAGGCGCGGACGGTTGGAAAGGCAATTGCGTTTAATAGGCTATGTCCGTCTTGGTGTTGCAGGCCCTCTCCATTCAAGGTGGTTCGGCCCGCAGTTGCTCCGAGCATAAAACCTTTCGCTCGCATATCCGAGGCCGCCCAAATGAGATCTCCGATACGTTGGAAGCCAAACATGGAGTAGTAAATAAAGAACGGGATCATGTTGATGCCGTGCTGGCTGTAGGCCGTGCCGGCTGCGTTAAATGAAGCCATCGAGCCCGCTTCGGTGATCCCTTCTTCGAGGATCTGGCCGTCTCTGGCTTCCTTGTAGAACATGATTTGATCGGAATCGACCGGTTCGTAGAGCTGTCCCGCGTGAGCGTAGATTCCGACTTGTCGGAAGAGCGCTTCCATGCCGAATGTACGTGACTCATCAGGGACGATCGGTACGATGCATTTGCCGATTTCCTTGTCGCGCAGCAGATCACTCAGGAGCCGCACGAATCCCATCGTCGTAGAAATCTCGCTGTTCGTGATCTTCTTCAACGTCCGTTGGTAATCGGCCAGGGTTGGCACCTTCATCGTGGGGTGAGTGGTTGGTCGCGACGGGATGGGGCCGCCCAATTCCTTGCGCCGAGCCTTTAAGTACTTCATTTCGACGCTGTCTTCCGGAGGCCGATAGAACGGAGCGTTCGCGATGTCTTCGTCAGAAATCGGAATGCCAAATCGACTGCGGAATTCCCTCAGCTCTTCTTCGTTTAGCTTTTTTTGTTGGTGGGTGACGTTTCGCCCTTCACCTGCCTCTCCTAGTCCATAGCCTTTGATGGTTTTGGCGAGAATGACAGTCGGTTGCCCCTCATGTTCAGTCGCTGCCTTGTAAGCGGTGAAAACCTTCTCCGGGTCGTGACCGCCCCGTCGCATCCGCTCGAGTCTCTCGTCGGAGTAGTTTTTGACGAGTTCGGCCAACTCAGCGTATTTTCCGAAGAAGTGCTCTCGAATGTACGAGCCGGGCATCACGGTGTACTTTTGATACTGGCCGTCAACTACCTCGGCCATCCGTTTGATTAATAATCCGGTTTGATCGGCTTCGAGGAGCGTGTCCCAATCATCTCCCCAGATGACTTTAATGACGTTCCAGCCGGCGCCTCGGAAGATGCCTTCCAGTTCTTGAATGATTTTTCCATTGCCACGAACAGGCCCATCGAGACGCTGTAGGTTACAGTTGATTACGAAATTCAAGTTGTCGAGTTTTTCGCGCGCCGCCAGTGTGATCGCTCCCAGCGTTTCGGGCTCGTCGCACTCACCGTCTCCCAGGAAGGCCCAGACGCGTTGGTTCGACGTATCCTTGATGCCACGGTCTGCCAGATACTCATTGAAGCGAGCCTGGTAGATGGCCATGATCGGTGCGAGTCCCATCGAGACGGTGGGGTATTCCCAGAAATTTGGCATCAGCCACGGATGGGGGTAGGAAGACAACCCTTGAGTGGGCTGCAACTCCCGACGGAAGTTGTCCAGATTCTCCTCCGATAATCGGTTTTCCAGAAACGCACGTGCGTAGGGACCGGGTGACGCATGACCTTGGAAATAGATTTGATCGCCGTCATAACCGGACTCGCCTCGTCCTCGAAAGAAGTGGTTGTAACCGACTTCGTAGAGTGTTGCGGCGGACGCGTAGGTGGAAATATGCCCACCCAGACTTGGAAACCGCTTGTTGGCTCGTACGACCATGGCCATCGCATTCCAACGCACAATACTTTTGATTCGCCGCTCAATCTCTCGGTTGCCCGGATAGGCGATCTGCTGATCTTGAGGAATCGAGTTGATGTAGGGAGTCGTGAGCTGCAATGGTAATTCGACACCGTCCTGAACCGCCCGATTCTGAAGCACCGAAAGCAAGTATTGGGCGCGTTCGCGACCTTTGCTATCGAGGATATATTGCAACGAATCGAGCCATTCCTTGGTTTCAGCAGGGTCGGCGTCAGTCACAGGCGGTGGGATGGGACGGGTGACCGGTTGTTCTCCGTCTCCGATGATTTTTGCTTCTGCCATGGGATCCTTTCACGTGTGCGTCAATGGACGTCGTCAGTTGACGTCGTTGCGTCTGCTCTGTTCCGAGTCGGCTGCCGCCTCCGCTGGACGAGGTTGCGTCGGGTGCGGAAAGCACTGAACGGGCCAACTGGTCGGAGCGATGCCCGCCAGTGGGAAGCCTACCTTAGTCTTGCTTCGTCGGACTAACCGGAAGGCTCTGGCGTTTCCAGAAGCCGGTTGTTTGTTACCAGAGATATGGGTTGGGGGAACCGCCCGTTGGCGGTAATGACCTCCAAAGACTTATCTCTTCATTTTTTTCGACTGGGCCAATGGCGTAAAGTCGAACTTGAAAATGGATATAAGTCATTTGCGTGAAACACTTTGTGTTTCTTGTTGCGGCCGGCTGCAGCTGAGCAGTCCGTTTGCGATTGACGATTCGTAAAGCGTGCTTAGCGCCGACGCGGCTTGTAGATTTCGACGGCTGAGCCGAAATAGACCTCGCCTGCATTCATGATTGTTTCGCTGAGTGTCGGATGCGGGTGGATCGACTCGGTTAAATCACGAACCTCGCATCCCATCTCCATGGCCAGCACCGATTCCGCAATCAACTCTCCGGCACCTGGCCCCACAATTCCACAGCCCATGATACGATTTGTGGCTGGATCTACCAAGATCTTTGTCAGACCCTCGGAACGGCCCAGTGCTTGAGCACGACCGCTAGCGGCCCAGGGGTAGACGGACACCACATAGTCTTGCCCGTTTTTCTTCGCTTCGTCTTCGGTGATACCAGCCCAGGCGATTTCCGGATCGGTAAAGACAACGGCGGGAATGGCCGCCGGTTGGAAAGTGGCTGGTTCCCCCAGCAGTTTTTCCACGGCAATTTTGGCTTCGTGGGACGCTTTATGAGCGAGCATTGGTTCGCCGACCAAGTCGCCGATGGCCAGAATGCTGGGATCCGCTGTCTGTTGTTGCCGATCGCACTCAACAAAGCCTCGTGAATTGACTTTTACTTGGGTGTTTTCCAGCCCGATGTCACGGCTATTGGGGCGGCGACCAACAGAAACCAGCACTCGAGCGTACTGTTCAGTTCCGAATTTGTTAGGCCCTTCGAAAGCGACTTCGACCTTGTCGTCCCGTTCTCCTAACGAGCCGACTCGCGTGTTGAGGTAGATTCGATCGTCGAGCAGCGTCTTGAGTTGTCGTTGCAACGGTTTGACGAGGTCGCGATCTGCACCTGGTAGCAGGCCGTCGGTCAGTTCTACAACGCTAACTTTGCAGCCGAGATGGGCGTAGACGGTTCCCATTTCCAGCCCGATGTATCCACCGCCGACTACCAGTAAGGATTCTGGAATGCTCCGTAGTTCGAGCGCTGCCGTGGAATCCATCACACGATCGGACTCAATGGCGAGCGAGCCAGGTCGTGCGGGAGTCGAACCTGTGGCGAGAATCAGGTGATCGAACGTCAGACGGCCCCCTTCGGGAATTGAGTCGTCATCTCCCTTGAGTTCCAAGGTATTAGAGTCAATGAGCGAGCCAGCCGCGTTCACAATGCGAACATTGCGTCTTTTGGCAAGCTGCCTGAGCCCATTCGACATCGTTTCGATGACTTGGTTTTTGCGAGCGCGGAGCCGGTCGAGCTTGATTTGGGGCGAGCCGAAATCGACGCCCCAGTCATGAGATAGCTCTTCCACCTCACCCATCACTCGTGCAACGTGTAGTAGAGCCTTCGAGGGGATACACCCGCGCAGCAGACAGGTACCGCCGAGTCGTTGGTCCCGTTCGACGATCGTGACGTCGAGGCCTTTATCGGCGGCGATGAACGCTGCGGCATAGCCACCAGGTCCACCACCTAATACTGCGAGCTGAGTGTGCTGCTGCATGTTACCGCGACAGGAATTCGACGACAGTGTTCACATCGACGGGCAAGCTAATATCACTAGGACCAGGGAGGCCCTGGACGTTGGCTCGCAACGTTTCGCGATCCACGCCAAGCCACTCAACAGATTCGATCTGACTTTCCTCGATCTGACTGCGGTAGATCGGCTGTAGATTTTTTCGCGGTCGGACGGTGATGATGTCGCCAGGACGAAGTTGATAGGACGGACTAGTCACTTTGACGCCGTTCACTTGGAAGTGTCCATGCACGATTCCTTGACGTGCTTGCGGACGAGTCTTCGTGAAGCCGGCCCGACGAACGATATTGTCTAATCGGCGTTCGCAGATGATCAGTAACTGCTGGCCCGTGTTCCCCTTTTGACGTCCCGCTTTCTCAAAATAGCGGCGCAATTGGCGTTCACCCAAGCCGTAGTAATGCTTGATCTTCTGTTTTTCCATCAGAGCCTGGCCGTAGTTCGACGGACGTCGAATACGCGTTCGCATTCCGGGCGGATGTTCACGTCGTTCAGACGCTCTCACCGCTCCGGCGCTCTCGTATATCATCGATCCTAGTCGGCGGTTGACCCTCGCTTTTGCAGCGTGGTAGCGAGCCATGGACGATTGTCTCCTTCTAATCCCCGATCGGTGGTACCTTGACTGTCGCGATCCGTTTTTTTCAGGTGCTCAAACGGAGCGTGGGCGAACCAATCCGCTGCCGCCAGCCCCGGGGCCACCTTGGACCTTGATGTAAACTCACTAATTTTGCCGAAAACCCCAGCGGACACAAGGGGTATTCCCACTGCGAACATCGCCTGAACCGACTGCCTGTCCCCCGCCGAGTCGCTAGAACTAGCTGGAAAGTGCGAGGTTTTTCAGTTCTGACGGATGATCAAAAACCTGCCAAGTAGTTTTTTGCAAGTTTCGAAACGCTTTCTTGAGCCGCTCATCGGAGAGCTGGCGTCCTTCCACCCGACGAATCACGATTCGTTGGATTTGCTTGGGAAAGCAACGGGCCACATGGCCGTAGATCTCCGGATCTCGCTCTCCGGAATCACCTACCAGCAAGAATTGCCGATGCGGGAACATCTTCACGATCTTGTGGATGATGCGCCGTTTTCCGGATCTGCGTGCAAATAAAAGCCGAAGCACACTCGGATCACGTAAGCGGATGTTTCTCAAATGGAATGATCCTGCCGGAAAGCCGGATGCAGTCAATAAATCTTCCAGTGAAGCATAAAGCTGCCAGGGGCTCGACGAAACGTAGTGGAAAGCCGCACCGCGAACGGCCCAATCTTGGTAAATCTCCGACATTCCTCCCACCGCTTCGTACTCGTGGAGGAATGTGTTCCGCAGCAGGCGGCGTCGATCGGCCACGTCGCTCATCTTAATCGTGTCGTCGATGTCAGAGATCACCGAGATTCCCGTCTGCCCGATCAGTTGGGTCTGGCCTGCCACTTTACCCGTGGCGTGATCGCTAACAACATTTACATCTAACCAACCTGTCGGTGTCTCGTTGGTATTCGAAAGGTAGGCGAGGTCGTGGGCGGCAATCTGGAGCGACCCACGGAAATGACCATTGCGTTTGGACGGACGCTGAAGCATCTGGACTCGGTCGCCAATGCGGACCGCGACTCGTTTACCCCGCTCCGTGTCCACCAGGAAGCAGGAAATCCGATCTTGAAACAGCTCGGATTGCAGTTCCGCCGCCGGCACGCTCATCAACCGCTGCAAGACACGCAAGAGCATGCGTTTTCGCAGACTTTCACGGCCCGGTTCAAACACCACACCGGATACGCCGATGTACCACGACTTGCCGTCAGCCGACTGGTGTCCGAACGTCGGATAAAGAACGACACGATCCGTGTGGTCCAGATCGGACCGGATCGGATCGGCTTGTTCCAGTTGTGCTGAGGTCATCGGTTTCTCATCGCAAAACGATCACATCTTTCGCCGACAGGATGGGGCGAAAACGATGGGATCAAACGGCTTGTCAGCCAAAGCATAGGCGTCAGCTTACCCTGTATTCAACATCGAACGCCGCCAATTTACCAGTGCTATTGCCCTGTTGCTGCGGGGTTGGGTAACGCTAAAACGTGATCGGAATACCGTTTGCAGCGTTTGGGCCAGGATGTTGGCCAAAATGGACGATAATCCACCGCAAAGCACGAATTGTGCGACGAAATCGCTAAGATTTCGACTTGTGAACCAATCAGGGCCTCCTCCGTACCAAATCGCTGCTTTCTTCTCGTTTTTTGACAGGGAATCACCAGGTAAATCAATGTTATTTGCGGTTCTGACTTACAACTTTATGCTGATCGGATTGGACTTCATCGCCCTGCTGCTGATCGCCAAACAACGTTCCTGGATCGGCTGTTTCTGCACTCTAGCCGGTCACTTGCTGGCTCTCTTGGCTCTGGCTGTTTTTATGGTGGGCCCATCTTTTGCCGGACTAAATCTGGTCAGTTACGGACTTTTCTTGCACTTGCCGCTGGTATGGATCGGCGCATCGATGATATTTTTTTCACGCAATCGATTTTTGTCGGGCTTCACTTGCTGTGCCGGTTTGCTGGTCGTCGGAATCGGAGTCGATGCTTTTTTGATTGAACCACAGTGGTTGGAGATCACTCATCAGAAAGTCAAGTCGCCCAAACTCGATGCACCGATTCGAATCGCAGTTGTCGCTGATCTACAGACTGACCGGTTGGGCGCCTATGAGCGAAACGTGTTTCAGAAGTTGGCGGCGGAATCACCGGATATGATTCTGTTTGCCGGTGACTATTTGCAGGCAGGGCAAGATAGTTGGTTCGGTCTCGCCAAGCAGTACGAATCTTTCTTTGAGGAAATCGATCTTTCCGCACCGTTAGGGGTATTTGCGGTTGGCGGCAACACGGATCATCCCCGGTGGCGGGAGATTTTTTCCCGAGTTTCAGCAACTGCCAGTGCCAAAACCCAAGCCACCAGGAGTTCAGACTGTCAGATTACGCAGCTTTCTGTCGCCGATTCCTTCGATACTCAACTTCGGGTTGCTGGAAGTGATCTCTATCACATTGTGCTTGGCCATGCACCTGACTTTGCTTTGGGGGAGGTGTCTGCCGATTTGCTCATTGCCGGACACACGCATGGTGGTCAAGTACGAATTCCCTTTTTGGGACCGATCATGACGATGTCGGCAGTCCCGCGGTCTTGGGCGACTGGCTTGACCAAAATACCCCATGGCGGAATGTTGGCCGTTTCACGTGGGATTGGAATGGAGCGTGGCAACGCGCCACGACTTCGTTTTCTTTGTCGTCCTCAGCTCATGCTTCTCGATTTGATTCCGAGTCAAGCTGGGGCAGACGAAGCTCGCTAGTCAGGCTTTTGGTTGCAGCAGTTCGGGCCCGGACGACTCGGGCCGGCAAATGGCCGCCTGTCGCCAATCAATTGGCTCGTAGAGCGATCGAGGAGCATGGCGTGTTTGCTGGGAAACTTGGGGCGGTGTTTCACCAAGCCTTGTGATGACCGTTGCAGCTCCAGTGAATACGCTGGAAAAGGTGCATTCGAAGCTTTTAGAGTAGCCAACGCGGCTACTTTTCGTCTTCTCCTTCGAAAGGATTGTCGTCCTCCGATTCATCGTCCTCGGATTCATCGTCCTCGGATTCATCGTCCTCGTATTCATCGTCCTCGTATTCATCGTCCTCGTATTCATCGTCCTCGTATTCATCGTCCTCGTTTCGCCTGTCGTCGGCATCCTCGTTTTCGCCATCTTCGTCGTCGCTTTTTGCGGCCGGCTGAGACTTCAATTCTGCGGCTCGTTGTCGAAGACGTGCCTCATAGTCTCCTTTGCCGCATCCGAAGGTGATTGGTCCAAAGATCAAAAGTAACAAGAACAAACGGAGAATCTGCTGATGTAATCTAGCCACGTATTGGTTCCGCTCAAAAAGGTGTTGCCGAATGTGGTCGGTACGATAGAAGGGGTTACAGGATTGCTTGGTTGTAAAACAAGCGTATCGCGCAATGCACAGGATATCTGACAACCGCTTGAAAGTATACGAATGGGCCGCGTGTCGGATGATCGGTACAGTTGACAAGACCCGCAGCGATTTGGAATCTGGCGCCATTAACGTTCACCACATGGTACTGTTTTCTGGTCCGTTTCCTCCTTTTCACCAGAAGACTGCCATATGAAGCGTCACTCCCGTCGCCAAATTATGATCGATCAATCCGTTCAAGGGGCACTGACGGCGCGCGTCGCGGTTTACTGGGCGCTGAGTATGTGTTTCACGCTGTTATTTGCCAGTTCTTGGGCCGTATGGCAGCCGGCAGCCGCTCATACGACGATCTTGGGGATGCCCGTTAGTACGCTGGTGGGCATCGGTGGGTCGTTGATCGTACTGCCGATTGCGATTGTTGACATGATTCGGATCAGCAATCGGTTTGTCGGGCCGGTTCACAGCCTGCGGAATCAGATGAAACGGCTCTTGCTAGGAGATCGGGTAGAGCGACTCCAACTGCGGGAGAAAGATTTTTGGCATGATTTGATTCGGCAATTCAACCGGCTCCAGCCGACGATTCAATCGTCGGTGGAGGGTCAAATGAAATCGGAGAAAGCGGTCGTCAACGATCGTTCCGGCTACCCGATCGTCGTCCTCGGGAGCGGGGACGCCGACTCTTTTGTCGACTTGCCGTATTCTTCGCGATAATGTCTTCGATGGCTTCGTTCCACGACGGAATATTTCGGCGCGTTTTACGTCCGTGTTGATCGGTATCCGAGCCATCGTCGTGGTTATCAACGTCTTCGACTTCGTCGACTTCGTCGACTTCGTCATCCAGATCGTCATCATTATCTACCGGAGCTGTATCCCGAGGTTCAGGGCCACGTCTTCGACCACGGGGTTCGCGTTGCTGTTTTTCGTCACGATCGGTGTTTTGTTCGGAATTTCGATCGCGACCGCCTCGTCTGCGTGGTCGTCGGCGAGATCCACGCGATCGGGAGGATTCGGTTTTTTCTTGAGACGTATCTGCTTCTGAATCGCCAAAGTCAACGTCTGATTCTGATTCGGTTTCTGGCGCCGTTTCAGGTGACTCTACCGATTCGGCTGCTGCCTCGGATGACCGCGGCTCATCGGAACTCCCTCGTCTTCGACGCCGGCCACGCCTTCGTCTTCGGCCACCTTCTCGCTCGGAATCCTCCGATTGGGTGGATGGCTCCTCAGCGGGTGCGACGGATTCGGTTTGGGCGTCCTCGACCGGCTGGCGTTCGGTCCGAGAGCGATCTCTTCGGGAGCCACGAGAGCGGCCTCGTCCTCTGCCAGAAGCGGGCTGTTCTGATTCGCCTGAGTTCTCGCTGTCGGATTGTGACCGTTCCTCGGCATTTTCCGACCGGACTTCGTCCGACTCGCCAGAACGGTCACCACGGGAGGGTTCGGAGCGGTTGCCCTGAGAACGTTCCGACCGATTTCCCCTGGAGCGTTCGGAACGACCGCCTCGTGAGCGTTCTGAGCGACCACCTTCTGAGCGACCACCTTCTGAGCCAGAATCCTTTGATGGCTCCGACTTGGTTTCCGTTGAGCGGGCTGACGAACTCTGCTCAGCGGTGTCCGCTTGAGGCTCTCGCGCTGTGGAGGAATCGCGGCGTCGAGAACGTTCTCGACGTCGTCCTCGTTCCCGAGTTTTTTCTGGTTTTTGTGCTTCGGCTTCGCTCTCTGTTGCCGTGTCTTCGGTCGGTGGTTCAGCTTTGGTCTTGGTTGACCAACTTTGGATCGTCTGCTGGATTTCGGCCAAAATGTCGTTCCCACCCTCTTTCGGCTCCTCCCTTTTCTTGGCCACGGGAGCGGGCGAGCTTTTGGGAGCTGGGGTCTCCGAACGGTCATTCGCAGTTTCGGTGGCTGACTCTTCGATCGGCGGTGCACTGAGGCCGAGCGATTCGGCGACGCTGCCCCAGTGTTGCTGCTCAGAACCGCTGGGTTCGGATTCCTGGGGTTTGGCGGGCGGTTTGGCGCTCGTTTTTTCCTTGGTTTCGGCGGCCGGCGATTGCTCGACGACGGGGGAAGCGGGTTCAGCGGGCGATTCAACCGCTTCGGCAGGGCTTTCCTCCTTCGGCTTGCTTTGATTCTCGGTTGGCTTGGCGCCCAAGAGATTTGCAAGAAACTGCCAATGGCTGCCTTTTTCAGATTCGCTCATGTTTTCTTACGGTTTCCATGCTGTGATCGATGACGAATGAGTCTGTCGCCGGGTCACTCCCTCGCGAGGTGGAAGAAGAGGACACCAATGGCGGATCGAAGTCCAGGATCAATTTGCAACAGTATACTGATCCGATAGCATCGCGTGAAGTCGAACGGAGCCAGTGATTTACGAAGAATCACTGCCAATCTCAGTCAGAACGTGTGATTTCCCCCCTTTTCGGCTCCTGCGTAAGATTTCTCAGGACTGCTGGGCCGATTTTGTCACCGATGGTGGGTCGGGCGACGGCGGCTCACGGCCCTTCGGTATTTTGGCGAGTTCTAGGTATTCTTGCCGAACGAGCGGCGACCGATTCATTTGAGTGGATCCACTGCATCCCCGCTGACCGTTTCCGGCCCTGTTTTGCGGCGACGGTTCGCGACGGCCATTTGGTAGAGGAGTAAGGTTGACATGATTTCTTCCTGTGATTTTGTCGAAGATGTCGCTGTCGAAGGTCACATCATCGATAGTCTGATTTTGCCCAAGATTCTCGACTTGATCACCGCATCGGGAGCTCAATTTCGGATTCGTGAAATGAACGTTGGCCAGCGTCGCAAGGACGCCAGCCAGGCCCTGATCGAAGTGCAGGCCGATACACAGCACGCATTAGAACGAGTGCTCGACACGATTTCCGATCATGGTGCGGTGCGAACATCCTTATCGGACTGTCGGCAGGTGATGGCCGAGGTCGATGGTGCTTTTCCAGAGGGCTTCTATTGCACCACGAATCAACGGACAGAGGTGCGGGTTGGTGGTGAATGGTTTGCCGTGCAATATCCGGAGATGGATTGTGGGTTGGTGGTTGATCGTGAAAAGGGGATGGCAAGATGTGTTCCGATGGTGAAGGTGTGTCGCGGGGATTCGATCGTCGTTGGTCATGCGGGCGTCCGTGTTTTTCCGGTGATTCGAGCGGCAGAGTCGGCCGGCTTTGAATTCATGAATAGCGAAGTCTCGACGGAAAAGCCAAAAGGGGTTGCGATTCGGAAAATCGCACGGCAGTTGTTCGATGTTCGACGGCGAGGTGGCAAGTCTCTGTTTGTTGGCGGGCCGGCGATCGTGCACACAGGCAGCAGTGACTCTCTCTGTCAATTGGTCTGCGATGGATATGTTAACAAGCTATTCGCAGGCAATGCTTTGGCGACTCATGACATCGAACAAGCAATGTTTGGCACGAGTCTTGGCGTTCAATTAAACGATGGAGCGATTGTTGAGGCAGGTCACGAACATCATCTGCGAGCGATTAATCGTATTCGGATTGCCGGAGGCATTGTTCCTGCCGTTGAACAGGGAGTGCTGAACCAGGGCATCATGCACGACTGCGTGAAGCATGGGGTGGATTTTTTGCTGGCGGGAAGCATTCGGGACGATGGGCCACTGCCGGATGTGATGACGGACATGGTGTTTGCACAGGATGAAATGCGTCGGCGGGTCACCGATGTGGATTTTTGTCTGATGGTTGCGACCACCTTGCATTCGATTGCGGTGGGTAATTTGTTGGCGGCTGAAGTGCCGGTCGTGTGTGTCGATATTAACCCCTCCACCGTGATCAAACTGAAAGATCGTGGCTCTTTTCAGACGATCGGGTTGGTCACCGATGTTGCTCCCTTCATGCGACAGTTGATTGATGAGCTAAAGCAGTTGGAATCGAATGAAAGGTGACATTCATGGCTGAGATTCTCATGTGTCCACCGGACTATTTCGGGATCGAGTACGAAATCAATCCTTGGATGGATTGCGATCGGAGTGCCGATCGTGATCTGGCCGTTTCACAATGGGAGCAGCTGAAATGTACGTTGGTGGCGGCCGGGGCTACGATTCAGGAGATGACTCCAGTTGCCGGACTACCGGATTTGGTTTTCACTGCAAACGCGGCCTTGATCTTCCATAAAATGGCTCTCATTTCTAGGTTTCGTCCCATTGAGCGGCAGCCGGAGCAACTTCATGATGCCAGTTGGTTCGCGACGAATGGTTTCGAAGTCCAGGAGATGGTCGAACCGTTCTGTTTCGAAGGAGCCGGCGATGCGCTGTTCTGCGGAGATACTCTTTGGGCCGGTTACCGCATGCGGAGCGACGCGTTGGCCCAACAAGCGATCGGAAAAGCGTTGGGTGTGCAAGTGATTCCGCTTGAGCTCGTTGACCCTTATTACTATCACTTGGATACCTGCTTTTGTCCGCTCTCGCCGGACACGGCCATGTACTACCCGGCTGCCTTCGATGACTACGGCCGACGCGTGCTGCGTCAGTCTATTGATCATTTGATCGAAATTGAGGAGCAGGAAGCGCGCCATTTTGCGGCAAATGCCGTGGTGGTGGGCAACACCGTCGTGACGAATGTTGGCTGCCCCAGTTTGCACCTTTCGCTGAAACAGACGGGTTTTTCGCCAGTCGATACACCGCTCAGCGAGTTTGTCAAAGCTGGTGGTAGCGCGAAGTGTCTGACCTTGCGACTCGATGGAGAGGAGGCGGCGACGTGGGAATAAAGCACGGAACGAGCCTCTTGCTCAACAGCGAATCGCGATCTGATAGGTTGCCAAGGCTGCCACATAGGCGAGCGTCGTCATGTAGCCGAACTGAAATAGTGCCCAAGACCAGGAACCCGTTTCGCGTCGAGTGACAACTTGAGTGGGTAGGCACTGCATGGCCAAAACGTAAAAGACCAGTAAACTGAGGCAGGTTGCTTGAGAATAAACGGGTGTGCCATCTGAATGTTTCTGCTCGCGAAGCGTTTCCGTTAAGCGATCTTCGTCTTCGGCGTTATCTTCACCGATGCCGTAGATGATCGCCAGCGTTGAAACAATCACTTCACGGGCGGCAAAGGAACTAACCACTCCCACATTGATTTTCCAGTCGAAGCCCAGAGGTCGGAAAATGGGTTCGACGCCCTGTCCGATTCGACCTGCCCAGGAATATGCCAGTTGTTGTTGAGCTAACTGTTGCTCCGATTCTTCTGAAGAAAGATTGGCAAATCGCGTCATCCCCTGCCCCGGTTCATTGATTTCTGAACTCGATGCCGGAACCGCTGTCGGTAATTTTGGGTAGGTCACTAGGACCCAAAGAATGACCGAAATGAGCAGGATGATGGTGCCGGCTCGCCGAATAAAAATCATTGATCGATCAAGCACGGTTGTTAAAGCGTTGCGAAAGCTCGGTCGGCGGTAGGGAGGTAATTCCAAGACCAGCGGTGCGGTCTCGCCCCGTAGGATTGTTTGTTTCAAGCAGAAGGCGGTCAAAAGGGCGGCCGCGAGACCTAATAAGTAGGCACCTAGAAAAACAGCCGCCGCCTTCGCCGTTGATTCCGCAAATAGTAACGATGCGACCATCCCGTAAACCGGTAAGCGGGCGGAGCAGGTAAGCAATGGCAAGACGAGTATCGTAACTAATCGGTCTCGCCAGTTGTCGATCACACGAGCCGCCATTATGCCCGGAATGGCACAAGCATGGGCTGAAAGCATCGGCACAAAAGCTTTGCCGGGTAATCCAGCGAATCGCATGATTCGCTCCATCACAAATGCTGCCCGGGCCATGTAGCCACTGTCTTCCAGCAACGCGATGAAGAAAAATAGGATGCAAATCTGCGGTAGAAATACCAAGACACCGCCAACGCCTCCGACGATCCCGTCAATGATCAGACTGCGGAAATCTTCGGTTGACAGCAAGGAGACCAGCCCGGCTCCAATGGCGATACTGCCGCCAGTCAGCCAATTCAGTCGACGTCGCGATAATCGCAAGGCAAGCCCCAAGATGGCGGCCGCAATGGAAAAGATGATCGCTTTTCTCTGCAGGCTAACGTTCGGCGTGGTGGGGAGAATTCGGTCGATCAGTTGGGCGATTTGCCCGAAGCCTTCTTCGATCAATGTCATGGGAACATCGGCCAAAGAAAAAATGAGATAGAAGACACTGAGCATTACTGCCAGAAAAGCGCAGACGCCCACGATCGGTCGTGTCAGCCAACGATCAATTCTCTCGGTAAGTTGTCCGTGCGTTTCGGGCGTCTGAACCGTCTGGGTGGCGATTGTTTCCGCCCAGTCGTAGCGGGCAGCAAAGGTACAGCCCGAACAGCCTTCGGTGCACGAAGTTTGATCTTGGATGGTTAAATCGTTGAGATCGCCAACCAAAGAAGTGAGTAGCATCCGAAGCTGGTCCAAGCCTTCGCCGGTTCGGGAGCTGACGGGGACAACCGGGCAATTCAGACGCTCAGCAAGAGAGTCTATGTCGATCGAAATTCCTGCGGAAGTTGCCGCGTCATGCAGGCTCAGCGCGACGACCGTTGGATGAGCCAATTCTAGGACTTCGCTCGCCAGAAACAGATTGCGTTCGATGTTTGTCGAGTCGACGACCAGCAGGATCGCGTCTGGTTGGGGTTCGTTGCTCGCAGTTCCCGATAGAACGGCAGAGGCCACTTCTTCTTCCGGGGTTAAAGAGTCCAAGCTGTAAAGGCCAGGAAGGTCAATCAATTCCACTCGGGTCTGCCCGATCTTGATCGTGCCTCTGCGGACATCGACGGTGATGCCCGGGTAGTTGGCCGTTTTGGCTCGGAGTCCCGTGAGAGCGTTAAACAACGTTGTTTTGCCCGCATTGGGATTTCCCACCAACGCAATTCGTTTTGTTTGCTTCGAAATGGTGTCCTGCCGGTGAACCGATGCGGAGCTTGAATTCATCGATCAACACCGTTCTTCTGGTGTTACGAGAATGCTCGCGGCGAGTCGTCGTGAAATGCCTACACGGCAGCCTACAACGCGGACGATCAATGGATCTCCGGCTTGAATCAAGCGAACTCTGCGGCCAACGCAAATTCCCATTCGCTTCAGTCTGACGGCGTCCTCTTCGTTTGTATTGATCTGGAAAACTTTGCATTCATTGTTTGCAAATTGATCAATCAATGGTGCGGCATCCGTAGGAGGAATTACGTTGGTCGCCATTTCCATAACTCGATTGTTGATTCTGGTTGTAACTTCAAATTTCAGGAGCGAGGCGTCTCGTTCCAAGGAGTCCATTCATCGTTGGTGGCAGAGCGAGTCACTAACGAAAGGCGTGATTCTTCAAGGCGTGCACACTTGTCCATCGTGAAAACCGTATCCGTCTCAGCTTAGGGCCACTCGAGATTGAGGTGTGCGGATCTAACCCTGGGCGCGGGTTGCCCTGCGGTTCCGCCCTGCAGTCGTACCCCGACGGGGCACTCCTTTTCACTGATGGTGTTTTCCAACGCCTTTTGTGGCCCAGCCATTATTGAACCGCAATTTTATTGAGACACGATGTCGATTGCAGTGAAGATAGTCGGTTGTTTAGCGAAGATCAAGGGTGAAGACTGGGGTCACGGCCGGTTCGCCGTTTCGAGAGGCGAGCTGGCGTTTGAGGTCTCGGCGCACCAGTTGTCGGAAGCGAACGCTTGTCAGGCCTATCGGATCGGCAAGACGCATGCCATTTGTGCCGAGCGTCCCTCCGCTACTTTCTTTTGGGGTGCCTGGGATAATTCCCGACACTTGGCGTCAAGCTTGCAAAAAAAAACGGAAGCGCCCGATTGGCACTTCCGTTTTGCATGTTGATGATGGAAGTCGTTTAGCTGCGACGTCGAGCTTGGGCCAACAAGCCCAAGAGACCTGCCAACAACAGGAGGCCACTCGAAGGCTCAGGAACGAGACTTGTCGAGATTTCGATTCCATTGATTGGAGCTCGAGGAGGGCTGCCGACGACCGGCGTGCCATTCAGGGTAAAGCTGTCACCCGAAACGCCGCTAAATACCAGCACATCGCCTTCCCAACCGAACGTGTAATCTCCGTCGAAGGGGCCCACATCCAGGTGAGACTGAACTTGGTCTCCGATGGAGTAGTCACCACCACGTCCGATTACACCACCTTTGGTGTAGACATAGACGTTATACTCGCCCTCAATGCCGATACCGTTGACCGTTACCGAATTCGGAACGGACTCATTAGTGTCCAGGTAACCTGTCATGAGGTTTCGATCGTTACCTGCGGGGGCAGTATTGTTATCCTCGCCTTTGCCCTGGCTCGCCCAGGTGTTGTTGGATGTCCATTCAACACTGGCTGATGTGGCGGCGCCGTTCGAATCAATTAGGTCGGAAGCGGATCCGTTTTGACCCTCAACATTATTCCAATTACTGGTACCCAAAACGCCTGCAGCGCCGGTAACAGCCGAACCATCTGCATTGGGCTCATTCGCACCAAAGTTGATCGAAATCGTCTTGGGAGTAGCAACGTTGACGTTCATGGAGAAGAGGGAACCGTCGCAACCATCCGCGAAAGTGGCATCGTCGCCGAGTGGCGAGAGGGCAAGGTCGATGTAGTCACCGGCTGTAAGGTTGGCCGAGATCGAATTACTGACGCCCGTGCCATCGCCACCGGCGATGGTTTGGGAGCCAATTTCGACTCCATTCTGGAAGACGATGGCGGTCGTACCATTGCCGCAGTTGACGTTCTGTTTGGCAATGCTGTAATTGATGGTCGCCGGACCGCTGGCTGTTGATTCCCATCGACGAATTGCATACTGCACTCCACCGTTGTTGTCGCCGTTCGGATGTCCACCGTTCTGGTTGACGACGGTCCACGGAACGTTGTCTCCGTCTAAATTCGCCTCATCCCACGCACTGCCGTTCCAGACCCAGGTCGGCTCAGCAAATGCTTGAAAATCGGTGCCGTCGTAGACGCCATTGTCATCGGTTGCTTGGTCGTACAGTCCGTACGTCCAGTTGTTTTCGCCTTGAGCTCCGCTCGTTGACCAGTCGGCTACCGAATCGGCGATTGTCTCACCGAAACTGGTAGCAGGACTTGAAAGGCAAGCCAAAGTTGCCACAAGCACTGCTGAAAGAAAAGTCTTCATTGGGTGTCGCCCTCGAATACATTTGCTGAAGGAAAAGTTGAAAACCCATAAAAAAAACGATGGTGTCCGCTCCAGATTCATTTTCCGAAGCGGGCATCATCGTTTTTGAGAGGTAATTGCGTTAGCGTTTCTCAGCGTCGATTTTGAAGGCGTCGATCCAGCTGTTGCCGAAGCCGGACTCAGCGCCTGAGTCTATCAGGAGGGCCTCGGGGGGCAAGGTAAAACTGGTGGAATAAATAGAAATAGTCTGATTGGTGAATCAGGGGGGAATTCAGTCGCTGGCTGTGTGTGCGGAAATGTTTAGAGAGTTGAACACTTCGGCAACAGCTGGGAAATCAGGCTTCGCAACAGGGAGGCGGGCGCAATCAAAAACGCCTCGTCATCCCGGACTGAACCTTGGATGAAGGGGCGATTTGAGGCGAATCGGCTCGCATGGCAAGCTTTTGCCGTTAGTTTGTCTCACGCCGAACAATCATCGATCCGTTGTTGGCCACATCGAACATCGGACGATGGTATCGGAAGCAACTGCCGCAAGCGAGCGAGCCGGGGTACCAAACCAGATTGATTTGGACGTTCCAGGCTTCGTGTTCATTTGCCCCGTGTTGCTTTGATTCTGACGGTATCACATAGGTATAGTCCGTTTCGAGTGCCCATCCGTTGTGGAGTGGCAGACGCGAGATGCCGCCGATAAGGCCTTCCGAATCACCCGTGAAGCCAGCAAACACCTGGGCTTCACCGCGACCGCCGGCCATGAGTCTGGTGCGATAGAAAAATTTGTATTGGTCTTTTGTGCCCCAGGTAATCAGTTCACTCCCTCCGAAAGTTTCCGCGAGGACCGTGTCTTGGGTGACGGACGTGGCAAAGCGGAAGCCAAGACTTTTGGCCGGGGTGATTGCCATGCTCAATTCGCCTCTGGCTTGGGCCAGACTGGCATCGTAGTACCATTCGTCTCGCATGTAATCCATCACAATTCCGCCCTGCAGTCCGTAGTCACCGCGACGAAAGAGTCCGAAGGTGACAAACGCTTGGCTTCGCTCGTCTGTCGAAAAGGATGAGCCGTTCAAGTTGCTATTCGCACCTTGGAAGCCGATCTGCCAGCCAACGGATGGTGGGAGAATAATGTTCTTGGCGGCGGTTCCAAAGTTCAAGCCGTAGTGAAAGCCAAAACTGGCATCACGACCGAGGTTACCTTCATTCTTGGCGGCGTGGACCCCACCAAAGACGGACAGATGATCGACCCATAACCCGGGCAAAATTTCCGGGCCCCAGCCGCTCGAATTGAGGCATTGTTCACAGGACGGACCTCCATCGTCGACCATCTCACCCAGATCAACGATTTCGCCGTCGGAATATTCGGTCAGTTCATCGTCTGCGTATGGCATCTCTTCGTGAGTTGAAATCACGCTCCCCGAAGCGGGACGCACGAATCCAGCGCGAGTACGCTGCGAGCTTTGCAGGGAAACGGGTTTCGCTCGTTGGGTGTGAACACGACGAGCTTCGGCCGCAATCTTGACGTGTCGAGGTGCAAAGCTGTGCTGAACGTAGCCTCTCTCTTTCGACGTCCCAATTGACTGTTGGGCAGCTGCTGGCGAGATGCTGAACGCTAGCGAAATGAGGAAGCTTAGCAGTAGTCGTTCAACCGGATGTGCTGACAACATTTGTTCCATTCCGTAGCCGGGGTGTTTCCTGGATTGGTCTGTGACTCAGCATTCATATCGGCAGCCGTAAAGTCACAACTTTCGTTAAACCTGACATAATCCGAAAAGTCGCTTGGATTGCTCCAAAACTTCCAAATATCCTGGATTTACAGGTGGAGCGGCTGATCGAGGCGGGAGAACGCGAAATGGTGGGAGGATGGGAGGTTTGGAATCAGCTTGTCGATTGCTGGAAGCCTGCCGGTTAATGGGGTTGTATGACTCGAAACGGAAGTTCTGTTCGTAACAGTGTCGACGGTTCGATGAGGTGTAGCGAAGGCAAACGCTAACGCCGATGTCGTCTGAACGGGGAGCGGATGGGCGACGTCAGTGAGAATGACCCAAGTAGTTACTCAGGGAAGAGGAGACGATAGGAATGATCTCTCGTCGATCAGTCACGAT
Organism: Pirellulaceae bacterium; assembly: GCA_029243025.1. NCBI lineage: Bacteria > Pseudomonadati > Planctomycetota > Planctomycetia > Pirellulales > Pirellulaceae > Pirellulaceae bacterium. The sequence goes on from JAQWSU010000042.1 coordinate 59,374, forward strand.
GATGTTGATGTTGGCATTTGGATTTTGTACGGATGCTGATGCTCAAGTCAGGAAATTGGGCAGAGTGTCATTGAATGCCTCGGCCGTTGAGCCTGCGTGCCACGGTTGCGGTGAGTGCAATGAATGTTCAGGTGGCCATGGAGGACGCTCCTATGGGGCGCATTACGGTGGGCACCGTGGAAGTCATGGAGGTCTTGTTTGGGGGAATCAGTGCTTTGATTGCAATCCTCGTCACAAGCTGTTTCCGCCCTGCCCGAATTCTTGTCGCACGACCTTGTTGGGCGAAGTGGTACTGGGTGTTAAGCACGCTGTTGACACGGGTTTGAACAACGCGTTTCATTGCGTTTTTCACTGTGGGCATTGTAGTACGTGCGGGTCCGACAATTGTCAATGTGATGAGGGTTACGTAGAGCACTACGAAGATGGCGTGGTTGTCGAAAGCGAAATGCAACCGGTCCCGGCCGAGATGAATAGCGAGAAAGGCGATCCCTTTGGTGACGATCCCCAGCCTCAGGGTGCAGCGAAAGCCCGCTCCAGCATGCGTTCAATCATGCCGTCTGCCAGAGCGTTAGGGCCAGCAACGAAGCGTCGAGCCGTGCGTCCGGTTTCCAACGAGCAATCGTCACCCCCGCGTGTACGGGGGAAAACCAGCTATCGGCAGCCGACCGCCAGCGGAAAGTCTCGTACACGGGGGCGTTCAGCAGCTTCGAGACGCACGGTTCGCCCTGCCCCATCCAAGAGAACGACGCGACCTCAGTTGCGACAAGTTGGTTACCAGCAAACCAACAGCGATCCTGCCTTACGTTTTCGCGGCGAGTGATTGATTTAACCGCGTAGCAAGAAACTCATTCTCTGGAGCGCCTGAGCAACTTATTTTGTTCGGGCGTTTTTTTTTGTTTCTCACCGTGCAATTCACCGCTAATCGGTCAGCTGCAGGCCGACAAGGCTTGGCAGATATCTTCCTGCAAGTCATCCACGTCTTCCAGGCCCACTGAGAGCCGAACTAGGCTGTCGACAATTCCATTGGCGGCGCGATCGGCCGGATCGTAACTCGCGTGGGACATCGAAGCGGGTTGTTCAATTAGCGATTCCACTGCGCCGAGACTAACGGCGAGTTGAAAGAGTTGTGTGGATTCGACAAAGGATTTGGTTGCAGCGAAGTCACCGTTGATTTCAAAGCTTAGCATGCCTCCAAAACCGCCCTGCATTTGGCGTTTTGCGATCTGGTGTCCGGGGTGATGTTCGAGCCCGGGATAGAGAACTCGCGTTACTCGTGAATCCGCCTGGAGGAATTCGGCGAGGGTTGCCGCGCTCTCGCAGTGTGCTTTGACTCGAAGTGCGAGGGTTTTCATGCCGCGGGCCAATAGAAAGGATTCAAAAGGTGACAAGACGGCGCCGGTCGCATTTTGAATGTAATACAGGTCATCGAAAAGCTTTTGCTCACGGACGACCAACGCGCCTCCGATTAGATCGCTATGGCCGCCAAGATACTTAGTGGCGGAGTGCATTACGATGTCAACGCCTAATTCCAGGGGGCGTGTGAGTACCGGCGTGGCGAAAGTGTTGTCGACCGCCACCATCGCATCTCGTTGGTGGGCGAGCTGGCAACAGCTTTCGAGGTCGGTGATGGACATCAACGGATTTCCCGGAGATTCGAGCCATAACAGGCGAGTTTGATCGGTGAATGCCTTCGCCAGGCTTTGAGGGTCTTGTGAGTTTGCCAAGCTGACGGTGATCCCAGAACGGTTAGCGATTTTATGCAGCAGCCGATAGGTTCCACCGTAAATGTCGGTACCGGCCACAATGTGATCGCCAGGTTTGAGGAGGATCGTGGCGGCGTGGATGGCAGCCATCCCGGAGGCAAACAGCAATGCGTGTTCGCCAGATTCCAGTGATGCGAGAGTTTGCTCAGCCCGATTTCGAGTCGGGTTGCCGCTCCGGCCGTAGTCGAACTTGCCCCATTCGCCCGCACCCGGTTGTACGTAGGTCGATGCGACGTGAATGGGGGGCACCACCGCACCCGTTTCCGGATCTCGTTCATTGCCCACATGGATGGCGCGCGTGCGAAACTTCATCGTTTAGAGACTCCGGCAGATACAGACTTGCGCCTGCCTGGGGCGAAGGGTGTCAGAACTCAGGTTGCGGAGGGTAATCCGACTTGCTGTGGCCTCGGGCTCGACCCCTCTTAACTATCGAGCGCTTGCGCCAAGTCGGCGATCAAATCGTCCGGGTCTTCGATACCACACGCCATGCGAATCATGTTGTCATGGATGCCCCATTCCTGACGTTCTTCCGGCGTCGCTTGATAATAACTCATGACCAGCGGTTGCTCGATCAGGCTCTCCACGCCTCCGAGGCTGGGAGCGATGCGGGGGATCTTGGCAGCGTCGACCACATTCGCTGTGGCCCGCCAGTCAGCGTCCTTCACAAGAAACGTGACGAGCCCACCAAATCCCTTCATGGTGCGTTTCGCCACGTTGTAGTAGGGATGTGACTCGAGACCCGGATAGTAGACACGTTCGACCCGAGGGTGCGCTTCTAGGAATTTGGCAACGGCCATGCCATTTTGGTTGTGTCGTTCCACTCGCAAGGCAAAAGTCTTCAGGCCTCGTTCCAAGAGGTAGATGTTGTGGGGCGAATTGATGCCACCCATGATGCCGCGCAGGTGGCGGACGGGGGCCATTTTGTCTTGCCCGCCGACAATGACACCTGCCAACAAGTCGTTATGCCCGCCCAAATATTTTGTTGCCGAATGGAGGACAAAGTCGACGCCGTAATCGATGGGACGCACATTGAAGGGAGTTGCCAGTGTGGCATCAATTAGTGTGTCGACTTGGTACTGTCGTCCCAGAGCTGCAAACTGTTCTAAGTCGACGACGCTCAAATGTGGGTTGGTGGGCGATTCGCTGACTAGCATTCGAGTTCGGTCATTGATCGCAGCCTCCATCGCCTCGTAATTGCAGGCTTCGACTTGCCGCGTGACCACGCCAAACCGCGATAGGTGTTTTGAGCAGAATTCTCGGCTTCGATGATAACACTCGTTGAAGAAAATTACTTCATCGCCGGCGTTTAATCGAGCCATGAAGACGCCGACAATTGCCGACATGCCACTCGAAAAAAGGACGGCATCTTCGCCGCCGTCGAGTGCTGCCAGTTTGCGTTCAACGACGCGTTCACCCGGATTTCCATAACGTCCGTATTCTTCGCGCGGCTGCTCTTGCTCGATGTAGTCAATGACTGACTGGGTGTCGGGGAATGTGAAGGTTGACGCACAGAAGATCGGATCGGTAATCGAATCTCCAGGCTTTTGTCTTGCTTCGCCCGAGTGGACTGATTGTGTGGAGACACCCGGCTCGTTTTTGTTCTTTGGTGTCAAATCTTTGTCTCGGGCATCGGCGGAAGAGGACGGAGAGGAAGTCGTCATGGATTGGTCTTCACACGCAGGAATGGAAACAGATTTACCGGGTTTGCGTGCGTGCAAAAAAAAACCGCGGACAAAAAGCCGCGGCGTTTACAGTCTTACTAAATTGGACCGCGTCCCACCCTTTGGTTGGTCAGCGATGGCTCTTTAGCAGAACAGGCTGCAAGCGGCCGCAAATCCCTGAGGTTCGGACATTCTAACCATCCTCCGGTTTGGTTTCAAGTTCTTGCTCAAGGGGACAACAAGTTTAACGCCTTTCAACCAAAATTTTATGTTGAAATCTAGGGGTTCTCGGGCTTGGGCCACTCACATAAAGTGCACGGAAAGGCCGTTTCCGATTGTGATGTCAAAGCTGAACAGAAACGGACGGAACGTGCTTGATAGGTACTCTTTTTCTGGACGTTTCTGGCCATTTCAGCATAAACTGGGTGTTGCGAGACGACGAATCCCAATTAGGAGTACTTCGTATGCCTTCGATTCTGCGCTGGTCTTTGATGACACTCATCAGTCTCTTGACGCTGTGTCCTCTCGGTTTGCTTGCCGTGGCCAGTGAGGGGAAGTTGACACCCGAACAACTTGTGCAGCAGTTGGGGGATGCGCGTTTTAGCCAACGGCAAATTGCGACGGAGGCACTGACTCAAAGAGGGGTGGCCGCAATCGACGCCGTTCGAGCGGGTATCGAAAGTAAGGATCCGGAGATTCGCTTCCGCTCCCGAGCCATCTTGCGGGTGATTCGCCATTTAGAACGCGAGAGATTGATCAATGCGTTCATCGCAGGTTTGGAGGTCGAGACGGCAGACGAATTGCCGGGCTGGACCGACTTCCAAACGATGGTCGGTCAAACTTCAAACTCGAAAGCCTTGTTCGTGCAAATGCTCGAGTCAGAGTGGGCCTTCCTGGATGCGGTCTACCAGAATGACCCCACGCTGGCCGGATCCTTGCTCGCCAACCGTTGTCAAACCGTCAAGATGATGCAGGGTCGCCGACCGGTGACGATTGGGAACATCGCCGCGCTCGTCTTTGTCTCGGCTCGAGAGGATGTGGATATCGCTGACCAATCCTTCTTGATGCGATTGTTGTACAGTAACCCCGACCTGGATCGTGCGATGCGAGCTGGGACTTACCGTGAATCGTTAAGAGCCATCATGGGGGCGATGGTCGGAAAAGAGACTTACGACAGTACCCTGGTCCAGAGGCTCAATTTTTCACTTAAATACGGTTTGAAGCAAGGATTGACGCCGGCACGGACGGTTCTTCGTGATCGGCTCGGAGCACCCCACGATCGGCAGTATTCGATCCTGACCCTTGCCAAGCTTGGGCAGAAAAGTGATTCCGCGTTAATTGACTCGATGCTCGATGACTCGGGGGTCGTTGCCTCGCATCATCGTATTAACAACGTGCGAATCACCACGCAGGTGCGTGACATTGCCCTCGCCTCTTTGATCCAGTTGTCGGGGGCCTCATTTGCGGATTACGGCATGCCGGCTGTGGGAGAGCATCCCACTCGAATGTTGAATCACTCGACGGTCGGCTTTGCGACCGAAGAGGCGAGAGTGAAAGCGATTGCGAAATGGAAGCAAGACGCGGAGACTACGACACCTGAATCGGGCGACGAGGGATTAGAAATTGAGTCCCCAGCTATCGGGCTGCCGTAACGTCATTCGTCCTTTGTTTTCAGACCAAGTTCGTAACAGGTCGCCTGTTGTCCGTTCCGCACCAGGAGATAGCGCCCATAAAGGCAGAGGTTGTTCCAGGTTAAACCCTCAATTGCTTGGAACTTGCCCAACTGGACATGTTGATCAGGACGGGCCTCAACAGCGAATAGCATGCCATTCTCGTCCAGCACGAGCAGTGTTTTTCCCACCAGCAAAATCTGGCCGTAGTCATAGCGTACTTTCCAGCGTTTTCGTCCTGATTCCACGTCGATGCACTCGAGGAAGGTGTCGTCCAGACCGTAGATATGATTTTCGTGAACGACGACATTGGTGTACTTGGTCTTCATTACGTTCGATCGACTCCAGCTCTCAACGGCCGACCAACTCCCATCGTCTTCTCGGTGGACCTCGAATACCGCCGCTCCCTGCCCATACCCTTTCGAGATGAATACGCGTTGCTTGTCGATCGGAATTGCTTGAGAGTTATTTGCATCGGCCGTTGAGTTACCGGGCCAAACGAATTCCCAAAGCTTTTCTCCATTGGCGGGGTCATGTCCGCAAACATAGTTTTGAACAACAATCAAAATCTGTCGCTCGTCATCAAGTTGCACAAGGGACGGTGAAGCGTAACTAATTTGCCGATTTCCGCCCCGCCAAATTTCCTCGCCCGTTTTCAGATCGTAAGCGATGAGGGAAGACTTAGCTCCGTCGGATGGGCCACCAAGCGGGACGACAATCGCGTTGTCGACTACTAAGGGAGACGCTGAACGACCCCAGGCGATAGAAGCCTGGTCGTAAGTGACTCCAGATTCTTCCAGTAGATTTTTTCGCCACAGTTCTAATCCATTGTCTCCTTGCAAGCATCGTAAGATGCCTGTGGCACCGAGTGCGTAGACACGGCCCTGATGAATCGTGGGTGTTGATCGAGGACCCGCACCTCCAATCACAGTCGCGTGACGAGTTGTTACCGGATTGGCCCAAACAAGCGCACCGCTGGCGATGTCATAGCAAGCGGTTATCTCTTCCGAACCGCGCTGTTCCATGGTGATGGCGTACCCATTTACGGCCGAAAAAGCCGACCACCCAGCACCAATGGGTATCGACCAGACGGAAGGTGGTGGCGACTCGGACCAGCGGAAATCAAAGCCTGGGTCGTCGACTATTAAATTACGATCAGGACCGAGGAATTGAGGAAAATCGTCCGGTGTCGTGATGTCGAGGTGGGCGACCGTGTCCGTCTTGTCGTGTGTGTTGATTTGGTTCATGGTGGCATCATGAACCGGTGACCAACGGAATGCGAGTCGCGGCATTAAGCCTCCGGTAACTTCTTCGATTCGAAAGCAGTAAAAGGCGATCACGGAACTGGCCAAGCAAATTCCAAATACCGAATAGCGAAGCGTGCGTGAGTAGCGGGAGCAGAAAGTGAACCAAATCAGGCTGCCGATGGAGGCGACGAAGATGGAGACGCCAGCCAAGGCCACTCGAGTTCCCGCCCCCATTAATTCGTTCGTTTGAGTCCAAATGATAAATCCGACGGCGAGCGACCAGAGGATGATCGGCAGGAAAGGTATTCGACGTCGTAAAGGAATTGCAACGCGGCTTTCAGATTTCGTGTTCATAAAAAGTGATGGCGCTCATCGGGGCGTCATTTGTTGCAGAAATGAGTAGAGGTCGACTAAATCTTGATCTGTTGTAGCACGCAACAGTCCGCTCGGCATTAACGAGGTTGGACTGTCGGAGATGGCGATCACTTCGTCATCAGCGATACGAACCACTTCGTCAGGCCCCAATTGTAGCAGCGTGCCGTTCGGAGATTCGTAAACAACCATTCCCGAGTAAACCCGACCACCGCGCGTTTCAAAGCGTTTGGTTTGATAAAGGGGAGAGACATTTTGGTTGGGATTGAGAATGGCTGCGAACAAATCGTCTCGCGAAAAACGTTTGGCGACAGGGTGAAGTTCGGGGCCCAGCCGTCGCTGGCCGGAATGACAGGCAGCACATTGCAGCCGTTGATATACCTGTTGCCCTCGTGATGGATCGCCGCTCGCCCAGTTTAAGCCGTCGAGACGTTGCTGCCACATCGCTTGGTCAGGATATTCACGTAGTTTTGCGGCTTGTTGGGGGTAGTGATCGCTGAACCAGTCAAAGAAGGGCGCATGAACTTCAAGTACTTTTTCGTCTTGGAGTCCGTGGTCGTTAACTTGAAATTGTTGATCGGTCCAATGGAGAAGTAGGGCTCGTAAGGCTTTCCGAGCGGCGGTGTATCGATTCGCCGAACAATGCCGTTGCAAGCTGCTCATCGCAGTCGCTAAATCGTCAGGCGAGGGGTTGGATGTAAGCGACCTGAGTGCGATAGCCGCACGGACAACCGTTGTTGGGCGAGCTGATTGCAAAGCTTCAATAAATCGGTCGCGGTCGATATCCTGAGGAGCTCGAGAAATAATTTCAACGATCGAGTCACGTAGGTGGTAGGCGGACCACTGTTCGCGCAAGATGCGAAAAGATTGCTCATCTGGCAAAAGACTGACCACGCGGATGAGCTCAGGATCCCATTGGTCGTCGTCAAAATCCTCGATCCCCCGTAATAAATTTTCGGCAGCTTGTTGCCGAATTGTTGGAGGAGAATTGAGCACGAACAGGCTGTGTGCGGCGTCGCGAAAGTTGGCGTGATTAATCAATTGGGTGGCTAGTCGAGAATCCTGTTGACAAAGGCGCTGATAGGTCTCCGCAATTCTCAATGGCCAGTTGCGACTCGAAAGTTTCTTGCCCGCCGCCATTTTTCGTGAAAGATTCAAGAGGATTTCAGATGTCTTTTCGGTGATCGATGGTGACCGCTCGCCCGAAATGTGGGCGAGCGCCATCAAATAGTGAATATCGGTTTCAACTTCGGTATGGGCGTTACATTGGTCGACCAATAATGACGGCCAACGGGGGTCCGACGCCGCAAGCATGGAAGCGAGACGTGCGATTTCCTGGTCGATTAACTGATCGTTCGTTGGAAACGAACGCAAGAGGAAAAGGTCGCACGCCTTTCGATCAGTTTCGTCAATTTTTTCTTGCGCTGCTCGGCTGTAACCGACCATGCCGGTTTTTGAATTCTCGGAAACGTTAATATCGCCCAGCTGCAACTGCAGGAGGCGAAGCAGTTCAAGACGGAGCAACCGAGGATTTTCCATTGAGCTATTACGCAATAGGTCAGAAATCGAGAAGGGTGTTGCTTCATTTCTTCTTTCTAAAACGCGTGCAGCGATCTGTTTGTCGAGGAGTCTTGGTGTGCGGACATTCGTTGCTAACCAGCGAATCCACAGGTTGCGCACGCGGCGATCAGTAGACAATAACTTGTTGGAAATCACTGGCTGTCGTGCCGCAAGATCATTCGTTGCTTGACTTGCGAGGGGATTCAAGGCGGCTCGCACGATGCGAGGGTGATCAGACTCTGCGAGGCTTGTTAACGCGCTGGCGCTGGCCTCGGCGTCGAGGCGACGCCCGATGGCCCAGGCTGCCCGTGCGGTGATTTCAGGCGGATTGGAGGAAGCAAGCAATTTGAGAGCAACTTCTGATGGGAGTCCGTCGAAGAGTTCGACGAGAATTTCGATTGCGCGAATTCGTTGTTCGACGGTGTATTTCGTGTCAACGGCTGCCGATTCAAATGGCCTTGGTCCTAACTGTTCGGCGCCGGGTTTCCACTCTGCCCTCGACCAAGCGGCGAGTGGCTGATCGGCGCTCAAAATGCTAGCCACCTTTGAAGTGACGGTTGACGGCTGCATTTCTGATTGGCTGTGAATTCGAAAGACACCGCCTTGGGTGCCGCGACCCCCGATGGCAACGAACAAATCACCGGACGGACCAACGGCCAAATCGACGGGGGCGAAACCCACATCCCCAACTGTCGCTAGAAAGAGTTCAGGTGTGCCGCGATAGGTGGTACCGACGACTTCGAGCGGGATGAAATAGACTCTTCCCAACGTCCAGCAGCAGCTGAAGACGCCATTTTGGTAATGGTCGGGAAATTGACGGTGACTGTAGACGGTGAGACCGGTGGGGGAGCCGCGACCTAATTCGGCGACCCGATCCACATTGTCGAAAAAGCTGACGGGACGCGACCAACTGAGTTTCCAGCCATTGTTGACCCAACCATGGTGCTCGCCTTCGGCGATGTCGAAGAGTCGTGTGGGGGTGTACCACGGCAGATGATGATCGCGTTCACCATCGGCGTCGACCGTGAAGCAGTGACCAAAGCGGTTGATGGATAGGTCGTATGGATTGCGAAATCCTTCAGCGACGACTTCACTGATTGCTCCGTCTGGAGAAAACCTCAGCAGTGCACCCGAGCGCGGCTTGTGAATTGGCGAATTCGGAGTCTGTGCGTAGCTAGCATCGATACCTGCATCATTGCCGCAGATTAAATAGAACCAACCGTCTGGGCCTTGGATAAGACCGTTTGCACCATGTTCGGGATTTCGGAGTCGAGCCCAGATTTTTGGGGACGCATCACCGACTCCGTCACCGTCGAGATCGCGAATTCTCATTAAAGAATTGTCACCCGTGCAAATCAAATCCGCGCCGTCAAACACCATGCCGTGTGCGCCTCGATTTGGCACCGATGAAAACTGACGAAACGAATCTGCAACGCCGTCGTTATTTTGATCAAGCAGAGTGCGAACATAGCCTGGCCCCGACACAACCACTTGGCCTTTAGCATTGATCGTCATGCTGTAAACATCGTGAGCTAATTCATCGGTGGCATATCGACTTACCACAAAACCATCCGGCACCTGCAAGCCGGTCGGCTCCCCCGCGATTGAGGCCGTAGCAAAAGCAAAGATTAGCAGCAAATAACGAGCGCCCATGAGAGGATGCAATGGATCTTTATTGAAGTTTCGATGTAATGAGTGCACGATCAAAGATCAGGAGTGAATGAACGGGTCAATGAAAAGAACGCGGGAACTTGTCTCATCATACCCAGCCTGATCTCTTTTGGCTTTGATATTTCTATCGCGAAAGTCGAATGCCGAGGCAACTTCTGCGATCCTTTTTTGGGGTACACCTTATTGTCGTTTTGCGTTTGCCCACTGACAAGGGCCGTTCAGGAACGCTTGTCGAGGAAACGTTGTTCTGGCAAAACTCTACCCAGGAGCTCAATTTAATGACCCAATGATACTCCCCAGCTGACACGGGGGCGGCGATGAGGTGCATGCCAATGATGCCAGCGTGGTCGATAGGGTGGCAGGCACGGGTAAGCATAATACTCTTCAAGATAGACACGTCGCGGACTCGGATTCGGAAGCGAGCCGGGCGTCGTCGAGGCAGCCTGCATTGTTCGGATGACTGAATCGCTGACTCCCTCGTTTTTCAATCCGATTAAGTCGGCGGTGGATAAGCCTCCAACAATGCCTTGGGAATTGATCTGTTGAATGATGACTTGGTCGCTGAGTCCAGCGCGGGTCATCGTGATCGCATCGTTCATGGCCGTGTGGCTTGTTTGCCGTGCTGACAAGTTCCGCTCAATCAAGGCTTGGTTGTTGGCTTCGACCGTGTCCAGACCGTTACCGATGGTGGCACCAGTGAGAGCTCCAAAGGCGGTGCCGACGGCCGCGCCGGCCGCCGTATTACCTTGGGAGTCGCCAATCGCAGCTCCCACTCCGGCACCGGTTAGTCCGCCCAGCAACGCGCCTTGCTCCGTAAAGTTCGTCGATTGGCAGGCCACCAGAGGCAGGAACGCTGCTGTTGTGACGAAGAATTGCCAGACTGAGCGAAGGGATATCGATTGATGAGTTGGCATCTGCTCACTCCGACCGTTTGAGAAAAGCTGCAAAACGTGTCGGAGAGCATCTCCGCCCAGCGTTTCTCCGTCAAGTTAGGCTGGGTGGTTTGCTGTAAATGGGTCGCCGCTGGCTAGGTTCCGAATTCATCCTCGTAGTCCTCCATCGATGCCGTAATCACTTTGTAGGCGTGCTCGGCTCCGTAGACACTGTCGATCGAAGTCTGGGAGGCCTCATCGGGTACCATTTTGTAGGTGGAGAAATAGTGGATCAGTCGTTCGACTAAAGCTTCGGGTAGATCCTTGACGTCCTGAGCCTTCGACCAGAAATTGTCGTTGGCGAGTACGGCAAGGATTTTGTCATCCGCTTCCTGGTTGTCGATGAGTTGCAATCCTCCGACAACCCGTGCGTTCACGATGACTTCCGAGCGAGCGATTGGACGTTCGCTCAAAACGCAAATGTCGATTGGATCCATGTCGCCGCGAATGGCGTTCGGTGAAAGTGCACTGACACGATTTGCACAGCAGGTGCGGGGCACGAATCCATACAACGTGGGGGGTTGTGACGATCCGCGTTGAGGGCGATCCACTCGGAGATAACCCGTGGTCTTATCGATTTCGTATTTGACGAGGTCGAAAGGCGTGATTTCGATGTAAGCCCGCACAACGGAAGGCGCGGCAGAACCGGGTTCCAGCCCGTGCCAGGGATGAGGGCGCCATCGATAGAAAGGTTGTGTAAAGGCCATGAAGTGATCCGAAATGGTTTTTGTCAGCGTAGGAATGCCATGCCGTCTGTTATCGCAAGCGGTGAGCTTCTCGACAAGGTGCCGCGGATTGTTAGGCAGTAAAGCATACGGCCAATTTCATTCCCAGTGAAAACCCAGTCCGGTTTGATTAAGAGCGAAGGTCCCAACCGTTCCGTCGTTAATCTCGAACATCGAGGGATAGCGTTTTCGCCAGCCCTCGTTGCCCGCAGGGCAGTATTGACGACCGTTGCCTTCAATCGCGGCCACGGTTGGAATTCTCGCCGCAAGTGAAGCCGAGTGCAGAAACGACGCACCCGGGCAGGTTAGATCTTGCACGCAGAGAAACATTTGGTACTTCTGAGCCGCTGCGCCCATCAGCAGCGCTTCGCTGTGTCCTTTGCAGCCCTTGAGGGCAACACCGGAGTAACCCAATTCCCGACTTAGCAGTAACGATTCGAGGTCGACTAAGGATTCATCGATTACCACGGGTTTGATTTTCGCGGCCTCATCCATCTGATTCTCCGGATCTTGACTCAAGTAGCGGCTCGTGGGTTGTTCAATATATTGAACGCGGTCAAACGCCCCCATTGCTTGGGTTTGGATTCGTTGGAGGAATTCGAGCACGTATTCAACGTTTTGGCACTTTTCGTTGAAGTCTAATGAATAAAACCAGCGATCGCAGTTTCGAGCTTGTTGGGCTTCACTCGCAACGCGATCCACCGACAGCACGCGATCCACATCCCAATCGAGATCGTTACCGTTCAGTTTGATCTTCAGATGCGTCAAGCCGTCGGATTGGATCCATTCAGGGAGTGTTTCCGGAGTGCCATCATTTAATCTTGATGGGAGATCCCCATCGGTGAGAGGATCGAGTGCTCCGACGAGATGATACAACGGCATTTGAGACTTAGGTTCTCGCAGAGTGTATTGGTCGAGATATTCTCCTTCGAAGTCCTTACCGAGCCAGTGTCCTAGATCGGCGTTAAGGTATTCGGAGCCAAGTAAATTGTAAACGTTCTGTTCGAGTGCCTGTCCTTGCGCGTCAAAGAGAGCGGCGTCCCAGGGGCTGCCGGCGACCAGCTGCGCAAGTCGGGGCATCGCTTCGCAAAGCTCCAGCCGTTGGATTGTTTCTTCTGCAAAACGATGATAATCGTTTGCCAAAGCAGTCGTGATTTCGAGCGGGTGACCAACGATTTCCGTTTGGCTGCCGTGTGCGGCAATTCGTTCTGCTAATTCCACCATCGCAGCCAGGGTGTTTTCGTTGGAGACTTGATCGGAAGGCCAGCCCCAGACGTTGCCCATTGGCATTGACCCTCGTCCGATCCCCCGCCTGCCATCGTTCGTTTCCACCGCAACTGTAACGTTGAAGATGACAACGTCCGTTACGACACGTCCACCGAACTTCATTGGCGCGCGATATTCGATGCGCTGCGTGTCGGTGTTTACGTCTTTGATCCGTAGATCTGTCGGCTTTCCCATGCGTCATCAGCTCCGATTGTCGAAAATCTCAAGGCGGATATGCTAATCCTGGACTTTGGCAGCGGCAAGCCAAGAGGACGGATGAAAACTCGATCGCGCGCCTTCGCGAACGCCAGCAGGACACACGGTTCGGCTGCCTGTGGAGAAATTACCTGCGAAGAAATAGGCCAAGCGTATTGTGTGATGGGGGGGCATTTTGAGGGGGGCTGAGTGGTTGAACGATGATCGTGGAGCTCGCTCGAGTTTGGCCACTGGCCGAACGCTTGAGGGCGGAGCTCGCCTGCAGGCTGGTCGGGGAATTCGTTTCCAGCCGCGACATTCGTAGCATCCCCGGCAGTTTTCGCTCGGACATCTTCAGCACAACGTCCCCTTCGGAAGGTGGCCGATAAGGGGTGTCGGGTAGGTGAATCGACCCGGTGGTCGGTACGCTATCCATCTTCGGATAAGTTTTTGGTTTGGGCCGCAGAGTCGTCTCTGGCGAACCAACTGACAACAATGCATAACGATTTTTTGTCACGAGATAACAGGGGTAATTCGGGCTGATGAATCCGGCCGCTCCGTTCCAAAACATGCCCTGGTTGTTGCGAAATACGACGGGTGCGCCGAGTGTACGATAGGGGTTCACGCCATACTGATTGCTGGCGACACCTTGAAAATGAATATCGTAATTTGGAAAGCGAACGTAGAGATCGCCTCCGTACGTGCGAATAAGTCGCGGGCCTGCCTGGAAATCCTGACCATGTGCCGGTGGGATCGGGTACCAATTCATCATGATCAAGATCGGGAGAGTCTTCGCGAGATGCTGAACGACCGCTCGGATAAACAACCAAGATTTCCGATTCTCAAACATGAGTAGCCTCATCCTGGAGATGTCGCGGGATCCATTCCAATAGCAACTTCACTCTTTGAGCAAGTCTTACCCGATCCGGCATCCCGAAGAAAGATACATTGGGCAGCTAGTCTTCGTATCAATTTGAGCTTTTGCTTGCTATCATTGGAACTCGCTGTCGGAGGCAAGAGCAGTTCAGAATTCGTTATGCGAAGGAGGCTCACCGTGGTTGTTTACGTGGGAAGAATAAGCGTTCTGGGGACTTTGGCTTTTGTCGTCAGTATGGTCGGGGCGACCGCGGCCAGTTCGGCTAATTCGCTTGAATTCAAAACAAGAAGACAAGTGCCGGTGGCTCAAGGCGCGTCGCAGCATCATTCCGTTTTTGAGACGGCGACTTGGGATCCGAAGCAAACAGCGATTGTGATCTGCGACATGTGGGATCAGCATTGGTGTCAGGGTGCGACCAAACGAGTTGCAGAAATGGCGCCGCGAATGAACAAGGTCGTACGGGCAGCTCGCAAGCAGGGAGCGCTCGTCATCCACTGTCCCAGTTCTTGTCTTGATCACTATCGCGACTCACCTCAGCGAAGGCTGGCCAAGCAAGCGCCCCAGGTAGCGGTCAGTATCCCGTTGCAAAACTGGTGTAGTTTGGATCTGTCTCGTGAGGCTGGCCTGCCAATTGATGATTCGGACGGCGGTTGCGACTGTCAGCCGACCTGTGCAGGCGGATCGCCCTGGACGCGTCAGATCGAAACCTTAGAGATCGGACCTGATGATGCCATCACTGACAGTGGTGAAGCCTACTACTTGATGCAAAAACGAGGGATCAAGAATGTGTTGGTGATGGGGGTACACACGAACATGTGTGTTCTGGGACGCCCATTTTCGATTCGCCAGTTGGTTTACCAAGGGATGAATGTCGTACTTATGCGAGATATGACGGACACCATGTACAATTCGCGGATGAGTCCTTTTGTGAACCATCACACGGGCACCGATTTGGTGGTTCAGCATATTGAGAGGCATTGGTGTCCGACCACCACCTCGGATCAATTGATTGGCGGGAAAGAGTTTCGATTTCCGTCTGATCAACGTGGTACGTTCGTCGCCGTGATTGGCGAACGCGAATATCAGACGCAACGAACGATCCCTGACTTCTGCAATCGAATGTTGGCGAGTGATTTTCGTTTGCAATATGTGTTTGCAGAACAGGAAAACGGCAACCATTTTCCTGGTATCGAGACGGTAGCGGATGCAGACGTCGTCCTCTTGAGTGTTCGTCGTCGAGGGTTATCCAAACAGCAATTAACTTACCTGCGTGACCACGTGGAAGCGGGCAAGCCCTTGGTGGCCATCCGCACAAGCAGCCATGCTTTTGCGCCGCGGCTCGAAACAAAAAGCAATGACACGGATGTGTGGCCTGAATTCGACCACGAGGTTTTGGGCGGCAACTACCAAGGGCATCACAACAATAAGCTCATCACCGATCCCACAACCTTCGTGCGAGTCGTCTCGGCCGGCCAACATCCGATTCTTGAGGGAGTGCGTCAGGATGAGTTGCCGGTTGCGTCCTGGCTTTATAAAGTCAGCCCGTTGGCAGATACGACCACGCCCCTCATGACGGGCCGCGTCGAGGGTCGTGAGCCCCATGAGCCTGTGGCCTGGATTAACGAGCCGATGGGTGGGGCTCGTGTTTTTTACACTTCGCTCGGACATCCGCAGGACTTCCGACTCCCTGCGTTTCAACGTTTGCTGGCGAATGCCATTTATTGGGCGGCCGATCAGGATGAATCAATTGCCACGCGTTGACACTCTGAGGGAAAGATAGGGTGAAGCCATTCGCCCGCCTACGATTTATTGGCGAAGTCCACAATCGGCGCAGACGGCCACATAGCGAGATACTCCTGCACCTCCCTGGGTACGGACTGAAACGAGTCCACCGCAGCGTGAGCAGAAGTCATCGGCTTGCGTAGACGGCTTGTCTTGACAGGTCGCACAGCGTTGTGCGTTCGGGAAGATCTCGATTCGTTCGGGGGGGATCAATTTTCGGCAGACTTCACACGCACGCGAGTCGTCGAAGTCAAAGTCGTCGCGAGCTTCTTCCAGCAGAAGTTCGTTGTGACCGCAATCCCGACAGCGAAGATTCTGGCAATGATGACTGAAGAGCTCAAGCATGATGGGCCAATCTGGCTTGGCCTCGCGACGGAGCATCCCTGCATCGCGGAGTATTTGCAGCATCTCCTCGGGGCCGCAAAGTTTTCGCTGGTTGCAGATTGGACAGCGAAGTTGGCGAAGGATGTCGTTGGTTGCCATCGGATCAAGTCACTCCGTATCCAAGCTAACTAGTTGTTCCAGTTCGCACATCGCTTGTAAATTCGATGAGTTTTCTTGCATGGAGAAAATGCTTTGTAAGTTTCGTAAGATTCGCCTGAGCCAAGCAGTATGCGTGGTTACCTGTGTTAGTTGGGCTGGGTCAATGGGTTGGTTGACGATCTGTTCAAGGTATTGGACCGCCTCCTCTTGCGTCAACATGAGGCCTCGTCGAAATGGATCGATGATCATTCGATCGTTTGCGATGGTGACCTCCGCTAAAAAGTGCCCCGGGCAATTGAGCCCATTGACGTTCAGTCCCAGTTGCTCCCCGACAGCTTTATAAATTAGGACGAGCGTGATGGGAATTCCTCGATGTGACTGCATGACGTAAGGTAAACAGCTGTTGCGAGGGTTGTAATAATCCGCTGAAATTCCTTGGAACGCTTGTTCTTCGAAGAGTACTTGATGCAAGTGAGCCAAAACGCCGGTTTGACTGCCGTTGGGAATGCGAGTTCGCACTTGTGATGATAATTGTTCAATTTCCCGTTTGACGTCGGGGAGTGAGGCATCCAGCATCAGGTGCTGCGAAATTGCCACGGCCGCTTGGATCAAGGAGTCCGTCTGATGGATCGACAGCGTTGCCTCTTGGAAAGCCTGATAAGCAGCCGGTTTGCAGAAACGTGGGTGGTTTTGTGTCATGGCACGGTTTCAGGAGTTGTTTGATCGGTTTTTCGCCAGCTTCACCGGTTGTGGTTCTGGGCGACTTTTCGGAAACGACGTGCTTTTCGTCATTAACAATAGGCCAACGGCCGTTAATGCGGTTCCAGCGATCATCGCTGCCGTTAAGGGTTCGTTAAATATGATAACGCCGGCAACGGCTGCCATCGCGGTTTGTGAAGCATTCAGTGCGTTGACGAAGACGACGGATGCCAAGTGCAACGCTTTTGTGAGTGCCCAAAAAGCGGCTACATTGCAAATGCCGGCTCCGAACAATCGCATCCAATCTGCCGAACTGGTTTCTTGGAGCGGCGATAATCCGTGACGTGCAAACGTTATGATGCCGAGAAAAAATACACCAACCACCCCCACCGTGAAAAGAAGTGATGATTGAGGGGTTCCACGATTGGAAGAAAATCGGATCGAGATGTTCAGTAAGGTATAAGAAATGCCAGAGATGCATGCGGCGGCCACGCCCATCGTGATCCAGATGGGGGGCAACGACGCTTGAGCATCGATGGTCGCGATGGCCGCATTTGCGGCGGGAGCACCCACGCTGAGAATACAGAAGGCGAAGATCAAAATACAGGATGCGATGGCCATGCGAACCGTGATTGCATCGTTCAATAACCATCTGCCCAGTAAGGCGCCGCTCGCGATCAAGGCGCCGAGCGTCAGTGGGACGCTAATTGCCAAACCTACCACACCGAGAGACCACTGAAAGAAAATGTTTCCAGTGATCTGACTGATAATTGCGACCAGAACGGTTCGTCTCAAATCGGCCGAAGATTCGAAAAGACGCTCTTGACGTATCAGCCTGCGGATCACCAAGGGGCCGAACGCAATCACCGTGGGTATGGCTTTCACGCAGGTGACCCAGCTGGGATCGAGGTGAGTCAAGGAGCGTAGGAACACGTTGGCAGACGTGTAGCCGACTGCCGCCAGCAGACCGCAGGCCGTCGCCAGGAATGTTATCTCGTGCCGGAGTGAATGGGGGCCGTTTGGTGCTAACCGTTCTTGTGGTTCAGCCATGGGAGCAGCTTATGCTTTCAGAAATTCCAGCTGCACGCAGGGCACGGTTGGAGGGGCGCATCTCAACGGCCATTAAGATGAGGGGGAATAGAGCAGCGGAAAGAATTGACCTGACAGCGGACTGCCCTCTCGGATGATGGGCACGCCTTCGAGGAGGGATTCGTTGCTCGACGAGTACACGCCGTCACGAACTGCGTTAATTACCGCCGCCCTTCGCGGCCGTGCTGTTCGGTTTTCGTGCGATCCGTGCACCATGAGCGAATGGTGAAACGCGCACTCGCCTGCTTTCATTTCGGCAGCTACGGGCTGTTCAAATTTTTCTAATTGATCGGCTGATAGCACCTCGCTGATGGCGGCCATGTCGCCAGCCAACCCAGTAATCGGTAAGAGGTCCCATCGATGGCTACCGGGAATGTACTGAACGCATCCGTTGTCGACCGAGGCATCGTCTAATGCGATCCAGCAGGTCAAGTGAGCGATGGGTTGGGTCCGAGTCCAGTAAGAGTAATCCTGATGCCAGGCAACGATACCGCCGTGATGAGCCGGTTTGTAAAAGAGTTGATCGTGCCAAAACCGAACCGCCCCTTGTAGCAGTTGACTGGCTGGAACGGTGAAGGCTGGATTCCAGAGTAGGTCGTGGAATCCGGGACCGATTCGCCAAGCACCAAGTGCGTGGAACAGCACTGTATCCGGGTCGGTTGATTCGTCGGCATTATATTCGTACCAGTGCTCTCGCCCCGCATGAGAGTCGCTTTGAAATTCAGCAAGTTCCCTTCGCAATGCTTCGACCTGATTGGCAGTCAGCATTGGGACGCCGGCCAAGAAACCTTGCTCTTCGAATTGTTCGATTTGTTCCTGCTCCAGACGGAATTCGCCGGGATCTGCCGAGTGGGCAAATAATTCGGTAATCGGCTTGTGTGATTTTGACAGATCGGGAGTCATGTTTTTGCCTTCTCAGTACCACTGTCAGTACCACTGTCAGTGCCACTTGGATGGATTGTCAATGTGGTAGATAGAATGAGTGAAATTTCGGAAGACGGCAAGCTGGCTTGGGATCGTACAATAGGCGGAGATGGGATGTAATGCCGTTTCAGGCGAGCGGTCCGAGATATCGATTTCAACGCCCAAAACTGCTGGTATCGGCAACGAATCATCCTAGAATGCAGATCTCGCTGTCCCAACGCTGGAGATTTTCCATGAATACTCACCTCACTTCCCGGCGTGCGTTCATCAATCGAACCGCGGCCGGCTTGGCAACACTTGGCACCTATTCTTGCGGGAACGCCGCGAATGGTGAGTCGCAGAAGCAGCGTTTTCCACTAAGTCTGCATCAATTTTCCCTGAAAAACTTGTTTGATGACGGGCGACTGGATCTGCTGAGTTACCCTCGCTTTGTGAAAAATCGCTTGCAGATTTCTAATCTTGAATTTGCCGCCGAATTCTGTTCAGGATTGCTGGATTCGCCCCGGCAGGCAGAAGCGATTCGGAGGCAATCGAAGCAAGTAGGTGTCACGAATCGAATGGTGTTGTGCGGAGATAGCACTGCGTTGGACGCGGCAAATGCAAAGCAGCGAGCGATGGCGATCACAGAGCATCTGCGGTGGGCAAAAGTCGCGGAACATCTTGGCTGTCAATACTTGCGAGTGCGAGCTTCCACAGAAGGTGATCGCCAACAGCAGCTCGAAAATGCAGCGGCGGGGGTTGGTGGCCTTTGTGACGCGCTCAAGTCGTCAAAAGTCTCTGTGCTGGTCGAAAACATCGCGGCCTGGTCAAGTAACCCCGATTGGCTTGTCCAGCTTGTTAAAAGAATTGGGGAGGACCGAGTGGGGTTGGTCGCTGATTTTGGCAATTTTGACGGGAATCCCTATGAAGGAATGAAGACGATTCTGCCGCACACCAAGTCGATATGTGCCAAATCTTGGGAGTTCAACGACGCAGGGCAAGAAACCAAGATTCATTATGAGCGAATGATGAAGGTAATAAAGCAGTCGAAGTTTCGCGGCTGCGTCGCGATCGAATACTTGGGAGATCAGCCGGTGATTGGCATTGATCGAACGGCGGCTCTCATTCGCCAGTATGGCAACGGCTAACCAATTGGTCAGCCGTCGGTTCTACGCCGTCCCATGCTCGTAGAAGGACTCGGGACAGATTCCTTAGGACATCCAGTTGCGTGAACCGCGCGAACGAAGTTGGTTCGCTTCGTCGTCATTCACGAACTCTTCTTTGGCAGGGTCGAGCGTGAGTTTTCGTCCCAAAATCCAGGCAATCGCAGCCGCGTGACAGGTGATGTGGGAATGCCGCATCACGTCAGGGTTAGCAGCCGTTTGTTCACGGGAGCGGATGCAGTCGAAGAAGTTTCTTGCGTGATCACGAACCTCCAGACCACGGATGCGTTTGCCAGGTCGGACCGGCTTGCTTTGCAGAGACTCAGGCTCAACCACGATTTCGCCTGCATCTCCCGTCTCCACCCAACCCGCTTCGCCGACGAACCGCACCGGACAGGTGCCAAGCCGAGTGATGTAATCAGGCGATCGATCGCCAAATGGTTCCGGCAAAAAGTCGATGCTCAACTTCACGCCATTTGCATAGTGGCAAATGACATTCTTATCGGAGGGGTAATAGTCCAGAGGCATCGTTTCGTCGGCTTGATTCGCCCACTGGCAGAGATCGACGGTGTGGGCTCCCCAATCCAGTAGCCTCGCTCCCGAGTCGAAGTCCCACTGGCCACGCCAGCGACCGTTGACGTAGTTTTGATTGAACGGTCGCCAAGGTGCGGGCCCGAGCCAAAGATTCCAATCGACAACTTCGCGCGCGGGGGTTGGCTGTGCGGGGAGCCATTCATTACCAAGGGTCGGTAGGTAGACCGACGCATGTAGGGTTTTGAGCTTGCCGAGCTTTCCGCTCTGTGCCATCTGAACTGCGCTCTGGAAGTTTGGTACGCTGCGGCGTTGGGTCCCCGCTTGAAATACGCGTCGCTCACGATGCATGGTGTCGGCAAGCTGTTGGCAATCCGCGATTGTGATCCCACATGGTTTTTCGCTGTAAACATCCTTGCCCGCTTTTGCGGCGAGAATTGAGGCTGCCGCATGCCAACGATCACCGGTTGCGATCAAAACCGCATCAATGTCATTGCGGTCTAATAAGCTGCGGAAATCGCGATAGATGACGCAATTCTGGTTGCTATAACGCTCGTCGACTAATTTTTTTCCCGCGGCGCGCCGACTCGCTTGGACGTCGGCGATTGCCAGACAACGAATGTCATCGAATCCGAGCATCGCTTGGAGATCGTAAGTGCAACGCGGGCCAATGCCGATGACACCTAAGCCGATCTGATCGTTAGGGCCCGTGTTTGGGCGAGCGGACAAACTTGTGGTCGGCAACCACGTCGCCAAAGAAGCAGCTGTTGCAGACCCGATCATGAAATTGCGCCGAGTTTGATTGCTTTGGCCCTTCATTTTTCTCTCCTGAGTTTGAGGTTTGCTCTCTTTGGGCTGAGGCCGCATTCTAACCCGAAAACTATTTGCTCGCATTGTTTCCCTTTCCGGCAGAGACGGTGGCCTGTTATTCTGTTGAGATCGTCACAGTTTCATGCCGGTGGATAAGAGTGGAGTCAACAAAAGTCGGCTGGGGTTTGTGGCTGGAGTTTGTGGCTGGTAAGCGAATTCGCTTATGGCGAAGGTGGAAGGCTTGGGTTGTGGATTATCCAACGGTAACCGGCAACCGCGGGTTGAGGACACGTGTCTTCTCTGGAAAGGTAGGAGCCATCAAGCGGATCGCATTTTGTGGTTGTGGTTGTGGTTTCCGTTCTGATTCGTTGTTGAAAGTAATTGACGTCCTGAAATCTAGGCGATACGATTCGTTCAGTTCGAACAATCGAATCCCCGGGAAAATGAAATTGATTTCCCCCTCTTCCGAGCAGATTTTATGATCAGAAAATATCTTTTGATGGCCTGTGTTATCTCGATGAGTGGAATTCAATCAGGGGCAAATGAGCCTCAGGAAACCCTGCTGCTTTGGACGGATTCGGCTCCCGGTGCGCTGGGCACCGCGGAAAAAGATCGGCCAAAACTGTCGGCTTATTTGCCTGCAAAGACGGAGGCAAACGGAGCTGGAATCGTCGTCTGCCCTGGTGGAGGCTATGGTGGCTTGGCGATGGGGCATGAAGGGCGTGAAATTGCCGAATGGCTAAATGGAATGGGTGTCGCGGCTTTTGTGCTCGATTACCGGCATCGCGGAAAAGGTTACGGACATCCAGCTCCCATGCTTGATGTGCAACGAGCGATCCGCCAGGTTCGTACCAACGCAGGTCGATGGAATGTCGACGCAAATCGTATTGGAGTGCTTGGGTTCTCTGCCGGAGGTCACTTGGCGTCGACGGCTGGGACGCATTTTGATGCCGGGCACGCTGACGCGAAGGATCCAGTGGATCGATTGTCGTGTCGGCCCGATTTTATGGTGCTTTGTTATCCCGTGATTGCCTTTGACGAACCTTTTACGCATCGAGGTTCTCAGAAGAATCTATTGGGTGAAAATCCAGCGGCTGATCTGGTTCTACAATTCTCGAATGAGAAACAGGTGAATGAGAAGACTCCACCGACATTCATGTTTCATACGGACGCAGATCGAGCCGTTCCTGCCGAAAATAGCACCGCCTTTTACGCCGCCTTGCGAAAGGCGAAAGTGCCTGCTGAACTCCATGTCTACGCGAACGGAAGACATGGCGTTGGGCTGGCCCGAGATATTCCCGGAACGTCAACCTGGTCGAAACGTTGTGAAGAGTGGATGTCTGCAGCGGGCTTCCTGGGGAATCACTAAGCTTACCCGGTTTAAACCCCCGAACGACTCTTGGCGTTCGGGGGGACGAATCGGGGACTTAAACACCGCCTGTTCCCACGTTTTCTTTGCGGCAGCATCGCTTTTTCGGGGCGTGTGTTGGCAGCTTAAAAGGTCGCTTGCAAGCCGACCGTTGCTCCGTGGAAATAAAGTGTTCCACCGGTGTCTAAGACGGCGGAGCCAGGGGCGATCAGATCGGTTACTGGGATTTGATCGGGGGCGAGTGCGATACCGTCCAGAAACATTACCTGGTAACCACCAATGACAGAGAATCCTGCACCCAGGTCGTAGACACCACGCAATCCCAATTCGCCTATAAAGCTAGTGTGGTCTGCGCTCGCGCTGATCCGATCTACGACGCTCGGACCGATTTGCGACAGAGCCGGTGCGTAGGTGTTTTGGTCTGCTGAGTTAAAGAGAATACCCGCTCGGATGATACTGTCGATGTGAAACGATCCCAGGGTGACAAGCTGGGCGTCTCCGCCAATCTGAAAACCATACATGTGGTTATTGGTGTCAATCGAATAGATGGGTTCGACAATGGGAGCAATGGTAGAGGTGGCCAAGTCATCGCCAAATTCTACCCAACGAAAACCGGCCAGGACGGTGACGCATGAGGTGACTCGACGGCGAAAATTGACTTCTAAGCTGTAGAGTTCGGATCCATAGTCGGCGCGAAAGATCGTGCCCGGTGCAGTGTTGGGGAAATTAATACCGGGGCCGATGAGAACTGGAGAAACAATGTTTCCGCCCGGCTTGGATGTGTTCCACGAATCAATTCCAAAGAAGCCAATTCCGATGCCCCAACAACAGGCAGTCTCGTAGATTAAATTCAGGCGAGGTACCGCTCGATGATCAAACTCTAAGTTGTCGACATTGACAATCTCTTGGCCCGTGTTCTGGTCGGTCATTAAGGTAAACGAATCTGCGGTTGAACGACGCAAGAACATTGACTCGGCCCAAACGGTCCATCCGGAGCAGCAGCACAGGCATGGATCGCATGGTGACGAAAACGAACAGCTGTCACAGCCGGTTAGGCAACTTCCGCATCCGGGCGCTTCGCACAAGCCGAGGGTCGAACAGCATTCCAGATTCAGATTGCACGGGTTTCCTGCACAGCAATCGTTTACACTCGGGGCACAGGCACAACTAGCTTCGGTACCACAGTCAGATTCGCATCCGCAGTTTGGTTCGAGTTCGCAACCTGATTGATGTCCGCAGGGACGTTGGTGCGAGTCACCTTGAGTCATTTCGTTGATCGACCGTAAGTGAAAGTCCAGTGCACTGGCGCTTGCGGTCAACCAACAGAAGAGCCCGAGAATGAGTGGGATTGATGACTTTCTCATGGATTTGGCTCCTGTCAGAGAGAGTCTGCCGGTCGCGCCGTCAGGGGCGTGACGTGAATTGACGGACCCAAAAGCCCGACGAGTGGGGCTAAGAGCAAAAGGAAAAGAGCTCGCGGGTGGCCGACGACCGGTATGGTGGGATTTGGGGAAGTGGTGTTATCTGTAGAATTGAATCGACCGTCGCGGTCCGCAAGGCGATGATTTTCACTACCGCCAAAACAATCGATAATTTCGGATGAAGTCAATCAACCGTTAAAGTTTCGCAGCGGGGGGGCGCGGCTGTCAGCTAGCGTTGTTGTCCGCGGGGGTCCGCACCGCATCGGGCCATCAAATTGATTCTCAGCGGGTTGCGTGTCTAATTCTTGGCTTCGCGGGATCGTGAAGATCCGTAGGCTGCTGAGAACGCCACAATACCCAGGAGAGTCCAGATGGCGACTGTGGTCGGTTCTGGCACAACGCCCACGCTGAAGGAAAGATCGCTCACGGCAAATCCTTCCCAGTCCATTCCGCCTGACTCTTCCGGAATGTAGATCGAAATTCCGGAGATAAGATTCGCTCCGGTGTTTTCACCCACACTGTACTGATGCGTACCGGGTGAGAGATTGTTCATGCGTTCGACTGTCGATCCGTCGGCCGCGTAAGCTTCTATGACCGTGGGTGTGTTAACATCAAGGTCACCGAGATAAAAACAAACATGGCTGACCGGTTTGTCGAATAGGATCGCCAATGGAGTCGTGAAGTATTTCCCTTCGACTGAACCGCCTACGACGATATTGGTCGGCAGCGAGAGATCGAAGAGTGTTTCGACATTCGGTGCATTGGCTGCGAGTTGTAAGGGCCCCGTAGGGATGTTGTTGTTGAGTGTGTTGTTTGTGCTGCCAACCGTTTGTCCTGCGAGCACGCTTCCCATACTCACCGTGACGCTCTCGTAGATCGGCGCGCCGGATACCGTGTATTGAGGATTGATAACGCCGATTTTGTCGAAAACGACGTCTGTATACTGGTCGCAATCGCCCAGTGAACCAGTGGAGACTGCGGACCAAGCTGGAAGGTTAATGAGCAGGAGTGCGAGGATGGCAGCGAGTGGTAAACGATATTTCATCGAGAGGGTTCCCGACAGGCTTAGGATATTGATCAACGTCGACTTCGAACCCCATAGTAAATCCAAACATTGGGATCGCAATCCTAAAAACGTGCATTGTTGTACCGTGTACGTATCTTGAATCACTGCTTGTCAACGGTTCGTAGCGTTGTATCAAGATGGTTTGACAGACAAGTGATTTTGATGTCGGTTCACAGTCTGAATTCGGTGGTTAGTTCAATGTTCGAGCTGCAGCATGGCGTTCCCCCTCACTGCGTTCCCCCTCACTGCGTTCCACCTGTTGTCGAATGGACCAGAGTCGATCTCGGCAGGAGACAAACGCATTCATGATCCGCGGATCAAAATGTTTTCCTTTTTCCTGCAACATCATTTTGAGACATGCGTCGGGCATGAAAGCAGATTTGTAGGGTCGACTGCTACTCAGAGCATCGAATACATCGGCTACCGCGGTGATTCGAGCTTCGATAGGAATGGCTTCGCCTGCGAGTCCTCTTGGGTATCCCGTTCCATCCCATCGCTCGTGATGACAGAGAGCTATTTGAGCGGCAATTCTCAACAGGGTTGTGTCCGGCGAGTTTCGATTCGCTGCGACAGTTCGGTAATGACCGAGAGTTCGCCATTTTGAATCCATCGCAGAGTGAATGATATCCCTTCCGAATTCACAATGACGCATCATGTGTAAATACTCCTTCTCCGTGAGTTCGCTCGGCTTCAGGAGAATGAGATCTGGAATTTGGATTTTACCCACATCGTGCAGGAGGGCGGCTTGTTCGAGCAGTTGAACTTGATTCGGATCGAAGCCGAGTTGTTCACTGATTGCTCCCACATATAGACCAACTCGGAGTAGGTGGAGATGCGATTCGGCGTTTGAATGTTCTCCTGCTCGGGCAAGACAAAATAATAGATCCTGTCGGGATGCCATTAAATGTTCGATTTGATCCTGGGTAATTGAATCGGATGGCGTGGAAGCCAAGGTCCTGCTCCATCGCAAGCGAGGGTTCGAGATCGCCTGGACTCGAGCGATGAGGTCGATGTCATGAAACGGGCGGTCGATGAAGTGATTGAATCCCAGTCGAAGAGCTTGTTGTTTCGAGTCCGTGTCGAGCGAGTCGAAGACCAAGAGCACGGGAAGTTCATGCGGGCAGATGTCATCAAGGAAAGCAAGTTCTTCGGAAGTTTCTTTCGCTTGTCTCACATTCAAGATAAGTAAATCAGGGGTTTCGTCCTCGGACGGTATTTCAATAGCGGATGGCTCGCTCAACTTTCGCAGCGTTGCAACCGATCTTACAGCGCCGAGGATTTGGAGGATTCGGTCCTCTTCCCCGTGGTCAAAACCGAGCAATATCAGGGACTTCAACGGAAGTTCGGTGGTCGAACTTTCGCGTGATTCCTCGGCTTGATAGTCGACCGATTCTTTTACGGACTTAGAAGGCATCTCGAAACTCGAGAGTGATCAGGGAAATGGGGAATGGCTGTATGAAGCTGAGGCTCGTTTGCCCTCTTTCGATGGTATTCATTTTTTCGGGACAAACTTTAGGCCGGAAGCAATAATTTCGGACGGATACGACAGACGTGTCGATTGTGCGGCCTCCGGGAGTGGGTTGCCGTTTGGTTGTCAATTAAGTTCAGGATCCATGATCTGAGTGGGATGCTATTTCAAACGACAGAGTGTACGGGCAAACTGCCGATAATCCTTGGGCCCGGATGACGACTTGCCTCTCGTTTTATCTCAGGATAAGGCGGAACAATACTTGTCAGGTTAAGGCTAGTTTACTTTGCTTTTCAGCCGAGGCGGAACTGTGACGGCTTCTTCGATGCAGTCGTTACGATCCGCACCGTCCTTGAGGTCAGTCGCTGTCAAAAGGCTACATGACCTAAGTTTTTTAGTGCTTTGTCGTTGTTTCCAACGCGTGAATCGTTGATCTCTGTCGCTGTTGTCAGGTGCCGGCCTTATGTTGATTCGCTTTGTACTTCCCTCTTTGCTTCTCGTTGTTGCTTTTTCCGTTGAAGGGAAAGGCCAGTCCGAGGCGGATGCCTTTACCGAACCCTTTCAGGAACTCGAATTGGCTGTGAGCGATGCAGGCGTGCTTACGGAGGTGAATGTGTGCGCCGGTGAGCCCGTCAAGGCGGGGCAAGTTCTAGCGAAATTGGATAGCAGTGTATTGGCCGCATCCTTGGAGATCTCGCAAGCAAAATCCAGGTTCGTTGGGGCTCTTGATGCGGCGGTGGCTGAACGAGATCTGCGTGAAAAACAGTTTCGCCAGCTTGACAATCTTTACGGTCGAGGTCATGCGACCGAACGCGAGTTGGAACGAGCCCAGACCGATTATCAGATCTCCAAAGCACGGGTGGCGATGGCTCGAGAGGAATTGTTTTTACATCGATTAGAGTGCAAACGTATCGAAGCTCAGATTGAACGTCGAAGAATCCGCAGTCCAATTAATGGCATTGTCAGCGACGTTGCCAAGCAGGTGGGTGAATTCTTTTCCCCGACGGACCCGCACCTAATGACGATCGTTCAATTGGGGAAGTTGCGTGCGAAGTTTTCGCTGACACCAGGGGAGTCGGCGGGCATCAAGGTCGGCGATCAGATTTCCCTGCGGGTGACCCAACCGACACGAGAGGTAATCGCCAGAGTGGAGGCGGTCTATCCTGTGGTTGATGCAAAAAGCGGAACTCGAATTATCTCAATGGTGATAGATAACTCGCAGCGAAAAGTTAGAAGTGGCGATCGGTGTTTCATGAAAATTAATCGTAACGGTGGGAAAACAAGGTACACGGGGAATTAAGCACTGGCGGTGCACAACTCAGTGTCGACAAGTGGATTGAGGGATGAAGGAGCGCGGATGAGCCAAAGCTCGGTTAAAACCATTCCGAAGCGAAGGGTTGCCTCAGCGGGTGAGTCTTCCTTTGACGTGCGCCAGTTGGGACTTCACCTTGAGGAAGTGCTGGGCTCAGCCACATCCGAGGTAGAGGCGATTGAATCGTTGCTGCAGTTAGCCTTGCAACTCATGCGCGCGAACATGGTGCTCTACTTCGACGCGGATTCAACGGGCCAGCTGTCCAGTTATCCAACTGGCCAATTTCCAGCAGTTGTTGCCGAGCCTCTGCTGAATCAACTCTACTCGCTTGCCGTGATGACACAGGAAACGGCAACGGTGCAAATTGCTCGCGTTGAACAGGCAGGAGAAGTGATCGCGGTAGCGGTGCCGGTCTTCCGTTCAGATCAGATCAAGGAAGTCATGTTGGTGGTTATCGACAGTAGTGGCGACCTGCAACAACGACTCACGGAGCTTGTGCAAGTGGCACAATTGGTGGCGGCCTTTGCCGGGCAATGGCGGGGTCGTTTTGTCGCTTTGAAGTCAGGCCATGAACAGAGTCAATGGAGTCGCTTCAGTCGGGCAATGGTTGCTGCTGGGGAGGTTGAACGATTTGACTCGGCCGTCAGCAAGCTGGCCGATGGTGTGCAGGAATTCTATCAAGCCTCATGCGTTGCTGTCGGATTGCGGCGGTCAGGTGGACTTGTGAAGCTCCTGGCGATCTCGAATGGATTGCAGTTTGACAGGTCCTCCGAGCTGACCAAACGATTGGAAGCGGTCATGGCAGAGGTCCTGGTGATGAACGGTGATCGAACTGTGGCAGGTGAGGCGGTGGGGCGTAAAACCCATGCGTTAGAAGAATTGGAAAAGAGTCTGAATGTTCGCTCAATCTATCGCGCCACGCTCAGAAATGGTCAAGGCGATCTGGTCGGGGCTTTTGTCGTCGCGCGTGACGAGCCGATTGCCGGGGAGGATCAGCAAGGTGCAGAACTTATCGAGCGATTATTGGGGCACGAAGTGGATTTGTTGAATCGATCCAGGCCTGGCGTTTTCGCCGGGGCCAGAAATCGCCTTCATCGCCTCTCGAGTGCCTCGAAACGGGGCATCATCACACTTGGCATTCTGGCCATGTTGTTGTTGTTTGTCATGCCCGTTCCCCACCGAATTATTGGCCGTTCTGAGATTCAACCTGTCGCTCGGCGATTCGTTGCAGCTCCGTACGAAGGTCGGTTAGAGGCCGCATTCGTTGAGCCAGGGGACGTGGTTGAAAAAGGCCAAACCGTTGCACGAATGGATGCTCGTGAAATTCGTCTTGAACGGGCCGCGGTGGAGGCGGATCTCGTTCGTTCGATGAAGCAGCGCGACACATCGATGGCGAATGGTGATGCAGTAGGAACTCAAATGGCCGAGTTTGAAGGGGACCGTTTACGGCTTAAGCTCCAATTGCTGCAAGAACGGATGGATCACTTGGAGGTCAAGAGTCCTACGGATGGGATGGTAATCAGTGGAGATCCGAGGAAATTGGAAGGCTCGCGTCTGAGGATCGGCCAGACGCTGGTGGAGGTTAGTCCCCTGGGGAAGAATGTTTTGGAAGTCGCCATCCCCGATGAAGACATCTCTCATGTCAAAGTAGGACAAGAAGTCGCTTTTCGATTGGAAGCTCTGCCCTATTCCGACTTTGGAGGGGTGATCGCCAGTCTTCAGCCACGATCGGTGCAACAGGACTCTGCGAACGTGTTTTTGGCAGAGGTTACGATCCATGGCGAGACTGAAATGCTCCGACCCGGGATGCGTGGTCGAGCCAAAATTATGGCGGCCAACCGATCACTGGCCTGGGTGCTTTTTCACCGAGCCTGGGAAAACGTCTTTTTCAGAATGGGGTGGTGAATTTGTCCGCCAAACGCAAATCTCTGGTCGATGATCCAACACTGGTGCGTGTGCGGCTTCGTGAAGATGTTCGCTGCACGTTACAGCATTCTAATAACGAACCTTACTATCAACTCGAAGATCAACTCAAGGCAAAGTTTTATCGACTCGGCACTCGAGAATGGGAATTGGTTAAACTGCTCGATGGCAAACAGTTGCTCCGGGAAGTGATCGCTCAGCAAGCATCTTTGTCAGCCAGAGAAGCGGTCATGCTTGTCAGATGGTTGACGCAAAATCAACTAGCTTCCATCGAAGCGAACGTTGTACATCCCATTTATGAGCTTCCGAAAGCGAGCCTTGACCGTTTTCAGGGGAGCTTGAACCCCTTGTTTCTCCGTATCCCTTTGTTTGATCCGGATCACTTGTTAAAACGATGTTTGCCGTGGTGTGCTTGGACGATTAGCCCGATTGCTTTTGTGGTGTGGCTGGGATTGTGTTTGCTGGCTCTAGGGCAGGTGCTAACACATTGGGACCGGTTTCGTTTGTCACTCACCACGATTTTGACCCCAGCGAATTGGTTTTGGTTGTTGGTCGTTTGGGTGATGCTGAAGGCCGTTCATGAGTTCTATCATGGGCTGATCTGCAAAAAGTATGGAGGACAAGTTCCTCGTTGTGGATTGGTACTGATTCTGTTTTCGCCGATTGCGTTCGTGGACGTTACTTCCTCTTGGCGATTTCGTTCGAAGTGGCAACGGATTTTTACGGCCGCGGGAGGAATGTACATTGAATTCTTTGTTGCCAGTATCGCGGTCTTAATTTGGGCACGAACAGAACAGCCGTTGATTGAGCAGCTCTGCCGAAACATTATTGTGATGGCGAGTGTTTCTACGCTGCTTTGTAACGCAAATTTTTTGATGCGATTTGATGGTTATTACATTGTCGCGGACTTGTTGGAAATCCAGAATCTGTATTCAAAAGGGCAGCAATACCTAAGATACTTCGGACGTCGATATTTGCTGGGTGTCGATATCGAAAACCCATTAGCACGAAGCTCTCATGCAATATTGATTCGTGCCTATGCTTTTGCGGCTCTGTTATGGCGCTGGCTTTTTTGTGTGGGAATTGTGCTCGCTGCTTCGGTGATGTTTCGAGGCGCTGGAATCGCACTCGCGGTTTCGGCAGCAACTTTGTGGTTGGTGATTCCCGCCGTGAAGCTTGGACGCTATCTGATTCGTGGTACCTCGACTGAGCAGCCGAATCTTGTTCGATTTGCGTTGATTTTGGGCGGCTTGATGCTGCTGGTTGGATCGTCGCTCGCTTTACCTTGGCCGGGAGGCGTGTCGGCACCCGGCATTGTTGACTACGATCCCTTAACGATGCATCGGGTTGACAGTCCGGGCTTTGTGCGGCAGGTTCATGTCGCCCCGGGTGAACTGGTGGAGCCGGGGCAGCTGCTGGTGACGCTCGAGAATTCCGAATGGGCTTTGCAACTTGCAGAGATCGAAATTGAAATTGAGGAGTCTCTGATCCGTAGCCGTGTGTTACGCGGGGATGCTGATGTGGTGAATTATCAGGTTGAAGGACGCAAGCTGATCAGTTTATACGAGCAACGAGACGAATTAGAACAGCGGGTTCGTAAGTTGGAAATAGTCGCTACTACCCGCGGAAATGTAATCGGACACGATTTGCAATCGCTCGTGGGTCAATACATGCATACGGGC
This sequence comes from Pirellulaceae bacterium, assembly GCA_029243025.1. NCBI lineage: Bacteria > Pseudomonadati > Planctomycetota > Planctomycetia > Pirellulales > Pirellulaceae > Pirellulaceae bacterium. The sequence goes on from JAQWSU010000042.1 coordinate 91,014, forward strand.
GCACCGTTGATTGCCATCGGAGATGAAAAACAGAAAGAAGTTCGACTGTCAGTCTCCCAAAAGAACGTTACTTTTTTTCTGAAGCAGTTGGACCGGCATCCGGTCATTCGAATCAAGGGCCGCTCCACCGCCATCACCAACGGAGTGTTGACTCGCGTGGATCCGCGAGCCACGCGTCGCCTTCCCAATCCGGGCTTGGCGGCACCGAATGGTGGACCGTTGGCAGTTGTGATGCATCACTCCGCAGAGCAAACAACGGAAGACGAACCGTTTCAGCTCGTGGAACCCCATTTTTTGGTGAGAGTGCAGATTCCAACTTCCGAAGCAGAATCCTTGCACGCCGGCCAGTTAGCTCAAACGCGGATCGAAACAGTGGGCGACACCGTTGGAAGCCATTTCTATGGTGTCGTGAGTCGATGGATCCGGACTCGACTGGAAGACAAAGGCTAGCGAGCAACGGTTGCGCTACCTGAAATCATAGGCAGCGCGCGGCCGATCGCTGACCATGAAATTACTCCCAACACTTTGCTTCCTCAGTCGGAGATTGCCCGAAGCCATTCCGATGGCCTGGTTGGCGACGCGACGGGGGATTGTTTGTCTCGACATTTGACACACACACTCGGATTAAGACTGAATTCCTGGTGCGAAGTTGCGCAAAAAAGTTTTCTGGATCGGGGAAACGGGTCGCAATGCCAAAAGGTTGACAGAGCTGATTCATGCGGTCGATTGTTTGATCGATTCTCTAAATCTACCGGGCAAATTCCCTGCACCATCCACGGGCGCGAGGGGATCTAATTGCTAGGCTTTTATCGTGTTTCAAACGCCGGATGGTGGACCGAATGGCCGTTGAAAAGAGTTTGGACGAGTGTCGACGGTGGTATTTGCGGACGGCATTCCTCCCCATGATTATGATTTCGACCGGAGATGTTGAGGGATGTCGTGAAACGACAAGCGGTTCCGGAAAAGGAAGGCTCTACCACGGTCAATGGTGACCCGCTGGTCCTGTTTTCCGATGTTTATGCTGAATCTCACACGCAACGCCGGGTTGAAAGCGATGGGTAGGTTTGCGTTTTGTGGGCGCAGAGTCCTTACTGAAAACGTTTGAAGTTGAATTCACCCGGAATCGGGCGGAATAGATTTGGGAAAGCAGCGGAGGTCGATTCGCACTTGCCAAAGGCTGGATTGGTGAGATACAAGTTGGTCGAACTGGTGTGCATCATGTTTGTGCCGAGGCTTCTCCTGTTTGGGAGGGCTTGAACGAGTTGCCGGCACCTGGTTGAGCCGCCGCTTGTTTGGTAAACGGACGGTGATCGCCGATTTTGGTTTCGAGCTTTGCCGCGCCCGGCGTGGCGGCTCGCAATAGAAAAACAACGCGTATCGTCCGGGGGTGTTTGAGATGATGGTTGGTCAGCTTGACGCGTTTTCACCCGACTATGCAACAGCACGGCGGAAGTTTCGCAGCGCGGTCGCTCGGCCCGGTTGGATCTTCGAGGAGCATTTACTGCAGGAAGAGGGACCTGATGGTGAAACGCTTTCGGTTGATGTGGCTCGCTATTGTGTGAAAGGCTCGCGGCAAACGCTCGTGATCTCGTCCGGACTACATGGTGTGGAAGGCTTTTTGGGATCTGCGGTTCAGCTTGAAGCGTTGCGTGTTTGGGCAACTAAGGCAAGACCGCGAGTGAATGTGGTGGTGCTTCATGCTCTGAATCCGTATGGATTTGCTTGGCTGAGACGATTCGACAAGCAGAATGTGGATCTCAATCGAAATTTCCTGTTGGAAGGTGAGTCCTATCAAGGTTCGCCCGCCTCCTATTCGACCCTGGATGGGTTGCTGAATCCACAATGCGCGCCAAATCGTCTTGATATGTTCCGAGTCCAGGCACTGCTGTTGATCGTCCGGCATGGTATGCCTGCTTTACGTCAGGCGGTTGCCGGTGGGCAGTATGACTTTCCCCGGGGACTGTTTTTTGGAGGGCATAGAGCTGCTTCGATTCAGCAATGGTTAGGCGATATCCTAGATGAATGGTTGGTGGACAACGACAACGTTATGCATTTAGATTTCCACACGGGATTGGGACCCCATGGCCAATACAAGTTGCTACTGGATCCACCTTTGCGACCTTTAGATCAAAAGCGAATGTTGGAGTGGTTTGGTAGCGGGACATTTGAAGAGAGTGATTCGAATGGTATCGCCTACAAAACCCGAGGGGGCATCGGACCCTGGTGTGTTTCGCGGGAAATCGTGCCCAACTACCTTTATGTCTGTGCTGAATTTGGGACTTACGGGCCGATGGCAGTCATCGAGGGTTTGCGCGCCGAGAATCAGGCTTATCACTTTCTAGACAGCAATCAGCCCGCATACGGGCGGGCCCAGCGACGATTGAAGGAACTGTTTTGCCCGGAAGCATTAGCTTGGCGACGGACGGTGTTAAGGCAGAGCCTGGCAATCGTTGCTCAAGCGGAGACTGGCCTGTCTGACTTGTAAGACGTGAGGCTTGTCGCCGGAACGGGTTAACGGCGTTGCTTGTGCGGTGGAGTCCGCGATTGGACGTGTGTCGAAACGGTTGAGCCCCGATCTGAGGACGATGCGTTCGAGGGGTGTTGCCTGTTTTTATCGGAAACTTCCGATGAGATCGGCAGGTTGCGGCGGAGTTCAACCTGGGGTAAGCAGTTTTTGATATAACGCTCCATCGTGATCTGTTCGGTTTGTAGCATGGTACCCAACGCTCGTTGATAGGCCATGTGGGAAGTGTTGTAATCTAATTGGGAATTGAGGAATGCGAATTCGGCCAGGTTGAGCCGTTCCTGGGCGTCAAGGAGATCCTCGAGTAGGACGCTGGCTGATAGATCATTACCTGGCAGGAGCCTCCAACGGTCGTAGAGATACCGGACTTCGGCCTCTTCACCGGAAACGGCTTGAAAGTTTGCCAGCATTTCCCGATAAGATGTGCTGACTTCGCGCACAGCCGCTTCGACTTCGAAACGCAATGCTTCCATGGTGACCTGCAGTTGTGACTCTAGCTGGCGAAGCTCTAGTCGTCGTCGATCATAACGGGCTTTTGCGCGACGGTTGTTGATCGGCATTTCGTATTGCAGTCCCACGCTATAACTGGGTTCGCCGCGGCTGTACTGGTCGAGAATTGAGCCTCCAATGTTGGCATTGCCTCGTAATCCACTCACATAAGTGTCCACGACGAGATTGAGCAGCGGCAGTAATTCGTTGCGTGACATATTCAAACGAACACCCGCGGCTCGTATCTGTTTAATCGACGCGGCCAACTCGGGGCGATTGTGGAAAGCGATTTCAACCGACTGTTGAACATCCATGGGAGCGGAGTATTTCAGCGGTAGCGACTCGGGCAGTAATTCATTATCGACGCTGTTGCCTAGAGCCGGATCGTTGACCAGCGCGCGAATACGACTTTCGGAGTTTCGTATTGCCATTTCGGCGCGATAGACCTCGGCACGTCGGCTGGCAACGGCCGCACGTGCACGCATGATTTGGCTCTGCAGAGCATCAATGGTTCGCCGCCGTTCCATCTCGGTGAGAATCTCACGGGCCGCATTGCGGAGACGTTGTTTTTGGAGCAAATTTGCTCGTTGCAAATACAGTTCCCAATAAGCACGAGTGATTTTGAGGAGATGCGATTGTAGTTGACTCGAGAAATCGTCCTGTGCGGTCGCAGTGTCGATCTGGGCCAACACGGTAAGACTCGTGTTGTAAACGCGACCAGCTCCCTTGAGAAGCGGTTGGGTGTAGCTGATCGTGAGCCGTGAATTCCCCTGATTTGGCGGTGTAAAAAAGATGGAGTTGTTGTCACGGTAACCGATCTCTTGTGCGATATCGAATCGGCCGCCCAATGTGTTTTTTCTCCTTAAACCGGCGCTGGTCGCAAAGTCGTGTTCACGGAACCGCAGGGGGCCCCCGGTCTCAAGTTGGTTTCCCACCGGATTACTCGTGTCAACGAATTGAGATTCGACAAAAGCCGACCAGTCAAATTCGGCATTGGCTTCGATAATTGCCGTTTCCCGAATCAAGGGTGCCTCTTGGATTACGCGGATTTGAGCGGAGTATGCAAGAGCACTTACCAACAATTCATCTAGGCTGATAGGAATTGGCGTTGTACCTTGGACAAACGGTTCGCGAACGGCGGTATCCCACCAGTTGGTCAGCCTCTGCTCGACTTTCGGCCTGGGCAATCGAGCAGGACTCGGATGCTGATCGGGCAGAGATGGAGAAGGCAGCCGCACCATTTCGTTCCCTGGTGGATTCGCTGCTTGTCGGGTTGGGACCTGACTCCACAATGGACCGCTGTTTGCATTGATCAAGCAGACAGACATCCAGGCGAGCGTGCATCGGATCAGCACTATCCGGCGACCTGCCATAATCTGCGGGCTTCGTTGTCGTCGCATAGGAGTACGTCCGAGATCGCAAGGGCGGCCGACGCCGCAAATAATCTCCAAACCTCAAGGTTTGACGCGGTAGGCTGATCCCATCGTAGGTGGATTCGACCAAATTTGCGACGCGGGAACAGCTTCGACTCTCGAGTCGATGTAATCGTTAGTGATCCTGGAGTTGGCGAAACTCGACAACTTTGCCCAATCGATAATCTTCGCCGTTTGTCGAAAACAGGACGGGGGCACCGGAACCAACCAGAGCAATGAATCGGGAGTGGCGCATGGAGCCAGATGGGCCCGCGATCCGAGAGGAATGGCAAAGCCAGTTACGGTCTGAGTGGATCGAATATGGCCGGCCGGTGGCTTCAGTTTCCTGGCTTGGGGGTTGGAATCCAAACGATTGCGAAGAGTCGGATGTCGATATCTGACTTCCGGGGTTTTAACTGGATTGTTTCAAGTTCCAGCTTGAGCGGATCCATCTGTTCACGTATTTCAGCAGCTTCCGCGCGGAAATCTGCTTCTAGATCCGCGAGTCGATTGCGATACTCCTCGGCCTTTCTTTCTGCACGACGGACATCTTCAGCCTGTTTGGAAGCGCGACCGAATCCTTGGGCCGTGCGAGATGCGCGTCCGATGTTGGTGGAACTGAATTTCTTTTTGCCAAGCATCGCGCTGAGTAGATTGCTCCCCAGTGAGATCATGGATCGCATATTGGCCTCTTTGGCTTGACTCGCTTCGCGTTCGATCGCCTCTTCGGCACGGTTGATTCGGTCTTCTGCCGTTTGTAATCGGGATGCGTATTTGTGCCGCAACTTATCGACCCGTCCGTCACGAGCTTCTCGCGCGAGATCGGTTAGTCGGATACGGAAGTCGCGTTCGGATTCGCCTGGTCGGGAATATTCTTTGAGAGTTGCACATTTGAAAAGGTCATAGCGCTGCTGCCGATACAAGAAATCGCGAAGCGACTTTTTGCATTCGGAAAACGTACTCGATTTGCTGAGTAAATTGGGCAAGGGTTCAAAAGTGCAAGGCGAAAGCGGTGCTTGTCGTAGGTCCGTGCGATTCATTTGCAGAACGCTCGCGGTATCCCAATCCGGATGAACTGCATTCACGGGCACTTGAAGTGACCACTGATACTCGTCGTCGGCGGCAAGGCCTCGACGCGTATCGACAAAGTGCACTTTTATGAAGGCCAAAATTTGAGGTGAATAATGAAAAGTGTCATGGTTCGGTTCGTCGGACGGAAGAAAAAACGATTCGACATTGCGCGGGACGACGGGAGCGTGCGGACTCGCGGCACTCCTGCCGGATGCATGCTCGATTGGATTCGTAGGGCGATCTGGTGGCGTTTTGTCAGTTGTTCCGGCGGAAGAAGGCTCGACCTTTTCAGCGGTCTCTTGTTTGGATTTCATCAGACTGCGAATCTGATTGCGAGTCATGGGGCCGGCTAAGTACGAAAGTGCCCACCGTGTCTGGAACACTTCGGGCGCACTGTCATGGACGTTGTGCATCAAGAATACGCGTTTGCCGACATTGGAGAGGATTTCCGCAGCGGTTGAGCGATCAAACGCTTCCCCAGATTCGGTCGTCGCGCCCTCAAGTCCGTCGAGCACGCGGTCTTTGTCTCGTTCCGTTTGTAAGCGGCCTAGGAACCAAGTGCCGGCATTCGACAGCCCTTTGTAATCAAGATCGACCGGGTTTTGTGTGGAAAGGACGACGCCAAGTCCGAATGCTCGGGCCTGCTTTAGCAGGGTGAGAAGCGGTTTCTTAGAGGGAGGTTCTGCGACGGGTGGCATGTAGCCAAAGATTTCATCGATGTAGAGCAAAGCGCGTAAGCTATTGGTGCCTGAACGACTGCGCATCCAGCCTAATGTCTCGTTGAGCAACAGTGACACAAAGAACATTCGCTCTGACTCGGACAAGTGCGCGATCGAAAAAATCGAATGTCTCGGTTTGCCGGATGGCGAGTAGAGCAGTTGGTCGACATTGAGGGGTTGACCCTTCAGCCAGGCCGCGAAGCTAGGCGCAGCCAATAGATTGTTCAATGCCATGGCTAATTCAAACCGATCTTTCGGTGGAAAGAACGATTCTAAGTCCATGACTCCGACTTGCTGAAAGGGTGGTTGCTGAACTTGTTGAATCAGTTGGCCTAAATCCAAGTCCTTGCCACTGCGCCATGACTCATCGAGGAGCCGAGTGATCAGAATGTGTTCGCGAGAACGGAGCGGGTCGGCATTAATGCCTAATAAACCTAGCAGGCTGTTGGCCGTCGTCGTGACGCGGTCCCGCAGCAAATCCGCATTTTCAACTACAGAGGGAGGAGGCGCCGCGAAAGACGAAAGGATGGAAATTGGCAGGCCGGCGTCGCTACCTGGTGTGTAAACATTGAATTCGACCGCATCGCCCAGGCGACTTATCCGTTCGGGCGTCTGATCCCAATCAGCCAATCCCTCGCGCCAACGCGAAGCCTGCATTGCTGCGTAATCTTCGACGGTCATTTGCTCGCGTTGAGCGTCGTCCGCATGAATCCATGGTAAAAAATCTTCTGGGCGTAATTCCGGGAAATTGAGAAGTAAATTCGAAAGGTCTCCTTTGGGATCAATGATCAATGCCGGAATGCGATCGATCGCAGCTTCTTCTAACAGGCCAACTCCCAGACCTGTTTTTCCACTGCCTGTCATCCCCACAATTACGGCATGCGTTACCAAATCTTTGGAATCATACAATACTAGCTCTTCTTCACGTCGGTTCGAATCCAGGTTGAATGATTTGCCCAAATAGAAAGAACCGAGGGATTCGTATGAGGGCTGATCTGCAGACACGATGGGATCCTCCGTGATGAGCGGGCTCAGTGAATTTGGGAAACCAAGTCTACAACAAAACGGGCGTTTGCTATACGACTCGGTTTATTTCATGGTGACTTTCGCTCAGGCTGACGTTTCCTCAATCCAATGGTTGATTGTCTGAAAAACATTGTCGAGCATCGGTTCGGTCAAACGCCCCGTGAAAGTGTTTTGTTGGCTCGGGTGGTAACTGCCGATTAACAAGCTACCGTTTGTCAAAATGTATTGTGCGCCGTGGCCAAATTTCGGCCGAGTCGTCGATAGCCACCCGCGTTGGGTCAGATGGTCGATGCTCGCCTTCCAGGCAATCTGTCCCAGGGCAAGGAAGACGGCCGGTTGCAATAGATCAACGATCTCATTGAGAAATGGGTGGCACTGTTCAATCTCAGTCCGAGTTGGTTTGTTATCGGGGGGAGCGCAATGGCATACGGCTGTGATGGCACAGTTTTGCAGGGTTAGGCCATCATTTCTCGCTACTGAAGATGCTTGGTTTGAAAAACCGGCTCGGGCTAATGCCCGGTATAACCAGTCGCCACTACGATCTCCGGTAAACATCCGTCCAGTTCGATTGGCGCCGTGAGCTCCAGGAGCCAAGCCGACGATCAGCAGTTGAGCACTGGGGTCACCAAAATTGGGCACGGGCCCAGCCCAGTAGTCCCAGTCGAGATAAGCTTTGCGCTTGGTCAATCCGATCGATTGGCAATGGGTACGTAATCGGTCGCAAGCTTGGCAATCGACAATCCGTTGGTTCAGGGCGTTCCATGGCGACCGTGACATGTGGGATTCGTCCATTTCGAGCGATAGGTAAGGGGAAACGCAGAAAACCTAGGATAGCAATCGTTCGATTTGTGCGCGTCGGTAGGTGGAAATAGTCTTTGGGATTCGCTTTGCAAACCATGGGTGGACGACGCTTCCTAGTGGGCCCCAGTCAATGCCATCGTCGATGTGATCCACCATTTGAGTACTTTGTTCGGTTGCACGGAAGTCATGACGATGGCCCCATTGCTGATAGGATCCTCGAATCTGTTGATCGACGAAATGGTGCGGAGGCGAAGAGTCGGTGATTTCCGTTTGCCAATGAAAGGGCATGCCGAGCAACTTGAGTTGGTAATCGATCAACGCGCCGCTTTGCATCCGAATCGGCAAAGGGGTAAGTATCTGAAATTGAAGTGTGGGAGGGGTGATTTGTTCGAGATTACCCGCATCCGCAAAAAACGCAAACGTGTCGCGGAGGTTTCGAGGAATCAGTTGCGCTTGCTGCTGTTGGTAAGACTTTGCCATTTTTGATGGTGCGGGTGTTTAACGGTTTTGCGGGAGGTTGGTGGCCTGGTGGGGGATCCAGACCGGCTGGATCTCGTCCGTGACATAAGCCTCAAGGATCTGATGGGGATGGTAACGATCCTTGTAACTCATCGAAGGGCAATCTGAAATCCAGTATCCCAAATAGTGGTGAGCGATCTGATGTTTCGTAGCGTGCTCGATTTCGGCCAGCATAGAAAAGACTCCTGGCCCTTGGGAACGCCAGGCTGGATCGTGAAAAAAGTAAATGCTGGATGCGGATTGCTTGGTGATGTCCACGAGTCCCACGCCAACGAGTTGAGTCCCCTGGTAGTATCGGAATTCACGTGCGAATGGAAAATTACCGATGAGGAAATGGGTGGTAAACGTTTCTAGGTCTACCTGATTTTCTCGCCAACCGCGACGTTTTGACATGTCGGCATGGTAGGCATTGAAGAGAGCGACCGCTTCCGTGCAAGGCGACGGAGCGGATACTTCGATACGGATTTCACGATTGCGTCTCCAGCATCGCCGTTGGCTTTTCGTCGCTCGGAACGCCGCGACATCGACCCGCAGACTTCTGCATTGATAGCATGATTTGCAGGCAGGCCGGAAGAAATAGGCCCCCTGTCGACGCCAGCCACGGCTCAACATCGCGTCGTAGCTCTGATTGTCGAGTTTTGCAATGACTTTTATTTCGTAACTGGCTTCCGCGGTCGGTCGATAAGCGCATGGCTCACTAGGGGAGACAATTGAAAGGATGGGAGCCGGAGTGGATGAGCCGTGGGGATTTCGCATGAGGGTGTGAAGGCAACAGGATTCTAAAGGACTTTCGGTTCCCAGCCGGGCTCGTAGCGACGAGTCCAGTGACTCGCGGCAAGGTCGTCATTCTTGATTTGGCCGTTAGATCCATCGCAGTCCAATGACCGGTTGATGCGGTGCGCGATGTTGCCCAGATGACATAGCAACGCGCTCTTGTGGCCATCAGCAATTTCCGCATTCAACGAATGAGGGTCGTCATTTTGAATTGCTTGAATGAAGTTATCGATGTGTTCTTCGTCACCGCTATTCGAATCGGTCACTGCTAGTTTGACTTGGTTTCCTCGGTCAAAAAATCGAAAGTTGCCGTTGGCCTCTAATTCAAGGGTGCCGTTCGTGCCGTAGAAGGTGACAAAACCTTGCCCGTGTTTGTTGCAGCTGAGCCCTTGCCAGCTGATTGAACGATCGTCTACGAAATCAAAGCACACCGTTTGTGTGTCGGGAGTTTCTTGGTCATCGTCATAGGCGTAACGACCTCCACTGGAGGTTACTCGGATTGGATAGTCGGCCGCCAATCCCCATCGGCAAAGATCCAGCGTGTGAACTCCATTGTTCCCGAGCTCGCCGTTTCCCCAATGCCATCGCCAATGCCAGTTGTAGTGCACGACATTTTCAAAAAAAGGTCGTCGAGGGGCGGGACCTTGCCATAATTCATAGTCCAGCGTATCGGGAGCTGTTGTCGCGGATTGGGTTCCGATCGAGACTCGGGCATTGTCGTACCAGCATCGAGCAAGATACACGCGACCCAACAAACCATTTCGCAGCTGTTCAATTGCCCGGATCGTACCCGCACTACTGCGTCGCTGAGTGCCGACTTGAACGGCCCGCTGGTGTTTGCGAGCGGCTTGAATCATCCGCTCCCCTTCTTCGGGAGTATGGCTGCACGGTTTTTCCACGTAGACATGTTTTCCTGCTTGGCAAGCAAGGATCGTGGCCGTCGCATGCCAGTGATTCGGTGCCGCACAGACGAAGGCGTCAATAGATGGATCGTCCAGGATTTTCCGAAAGTCGGTCACGCCCTTGACCTGGTCGTGGCCTTGGGCTGCCAGTTGTTTCAGGCATTTCTGCAATCTTGTCTCGTCAACATCACTGACATAACGTATTTCGACATCTTTGCGCTTGCCAAAACGTTTTGCCAAAGCCAAGCCCCGATTGAGCCCCATGATTCCGATGCTCACCCGGTCGCCGTCCCCCGCGGTAGCAGCTCGCAATGTCTGGGGCAGCGCTATTCCCGCAGCGCTTACCAAAGCCGTGTTGCGAAAAAACTTTCGACGACCGATGATATCCGACATACTGAACGCCTGCTAAGGGGGTTGGATTGAGAATAAGACGATTTAATCAAAAAATGTCTCTGCCCTGATTCTATCAAAAAGATGATGACACGATTGGGTGAACGGATCAACGGTTAAAAGAAAGGCTTGAAGCGATGTCGATCGGCTACACGGTGAAACTGGGGTTTCGAGTAGCCCTAGGCTTGCTTTTACTAAATGGAACGCTTCTGGCCGACTTTCCGCAAAGGAAATCGGTGGTGCTGGGGGGGCATCGTTTTCAAATTCCGACTGGAATGGAGTTGCGACAGGTGGCCGGTCCTCCTCTCGTTTTGCGCCCGATTTGTGCTGATCTGGACTTCGAGGGCCATCTTTATGTTGCCGATTCGAGCGGATCGAACGCGAACGTTCAGGACCAGTTGCAAAATAAGCCACATCGAATCGTCCGTCTCACCGATTCCGATCGGGACGGTGTTTACGACAAGTCGACGGTATTCGCCGATCGCATGATGTTCCCGGAGGGAACGTTGTTTCACCAAGGGTCACTCTATGTTGCAGCGCCGCCGAGTATCTGGAAATTGACCGATACGGATGGGGATGGCGTTGCTGATGAACGAATCGAATGGTACGACGGCAAGACGTTGACCGGTTGTGCGAACGATTTGCATGGACCTTATCTGGGCCGAGATGGATGGATCTATTGGTGTAAGGGGGCATTTGCCGAACAGTCCTTCGAACGTCCGGGACAAGCACCCTGGGTGACGCGAGCCGCCCATGTTTTTCGGCGACGCCCAGAGGGTGGCCCGATTGAAGCCGTCATGACGGGCGGAATGGACAACCCCGTTGAAGTCGTGTTTACGCCCGGCGGAGAACGTCTGTTTACTACAACATTTCTCCAGCATCCGGCCAATGGTTTGCGAGATGGAATAATCCACGCCATCTATGGGGGGGTGTACGGGAAGGTTCACAGCGTGATCGACGGACACCCTCGTACGGGTGAAGTGATGCCGGTCATGACTCATCTGGGGGCAGCGGCTCCCTGCGGTTTGTGCCTTACTGAGTCGAACGGCCTGGGGGCAAAGCTGAAGGGAAATGTATTCGCCTGTTCGTTCAACATGCACAAGGTCACCCGACATGTGCTTCACAAACGGGGGGCGACGTTTCAAACGGTTGATCATGACTTCTTAGAGTGCGATGATCTCGACTTTCATCCGACGGACGTGCTGGAGGATGCAGACGGAAGCCTGATCGTGGTTGACACGGGCGGGTGGTACAAACTGTGTTGTCCCACGTCTCAACTCGAAAAACCCGATGTGCTTGGAGCCATCTATCGGGTGACCCGTACGGGGCAAGCAGCGCATTTCGATGCTCGAGGAGAACAGCTTGATTGGCAACGGTTAATGCCAGGGGAAGTCGTTGCCTTGCTGGGCGATTCTCGCCCGGTTGTCCGGCGTCGGGCCCAATCGCGGGTCGTAAACCAGCCGGATTTGTTTCTCCAAGAGATTGCCAGCGAGCTTCGATCGAATGAGGATGCAGCTGCGCGGCTGCAGTTGGTATGGACTGCCATTCAGTTGTCCGGCGACGAAGCACGAGCGATCGTGCGGTTAGCACTGGACGATCACGATGCCACCGTCCGCCAGGCGGCGGCACACGGTGTGAGTCTTTGGCGCGACCATCTAGCGATAGGGAGTTTGGAACGCCTGCTGAATAACGAATCGGTTCACAACCGTCGCGTGGCGGCCGAGGCACTCGGACGATTGAGGCAACCGCTTGCCATTGATCCGATTTTGAAATCATTGGAAACAGCCGAAGGGCGTGCCTTGACCCATTCTTTGACCTATGCCTTGATTGAAATCAATCAGGCGAAACGCGTGCAAGAACAACTCTTTGCCCGTGGACCCAAGGTGTTTCGTGCTGCCGCTACGGCACTCGATCAGATGCAACCGAGTCAATCGCAAGCCGATGACATCGTTCCCCGTCTGCTGAGTCTTAATGCGGAAACGCGTCAAGTGGCTGGCTGGATTGTGGAGCAGCATCCGGAATGGGGAAAGCAAGTTGCGGAAGTTTTGCAAACGCAGATTCAAGCGGACGACGAGCACGATGAGGTGCGACGTCTGCTGTTGGACCTTGTTCCGTTACTTTTTGATAACAAAGAGGTTCAGGGTGTCGTGGGGCACTTGCTCGCAGATTCGAAGCTTGATGTGGTCAAGCGACGTCAGTTGCTTGGGGCGATTGCCAAGCGACCTCGATCGACTCTGCCAAAAACTTGGCTTGAACCCTTACGGGACGCGGTTAACGATCCGGATTTGTCGCGGCAAGCGGTCGAGGCCCTGATGGCGTTCGGAGAGGCTCCGTCGCAGCAGTCTATCCTGAAGACTGCCCTAATCGAGTTGGCAGAAGATAGGGCAAGGCCTGATCCGCTAAGACTGAAAGCTGCTGCCGCTTTGGGGCCTGGTCGGATTCGGATTTCAGGCGAACTATTTACGCTGTTGTGTCGGTTTACGTTAGATGAAGACGAGCTGGAAAATCGACGGCTAGCCGTCGCGGCGCTGATTCAAGCGAAACTTTCGCGGCAACAGTTGCTCGATTTGGCCGGCTCCCTGGAGGTCGTCGGACCGATGGAGCTGGGATCGCTTCTACAGGCATTTCAAAAAAATAACGACGACGCGATTGGAACCGCCTTGCTCGTGGCCCTTTCGGAATCTGAGTTTTCGGACGCCCTGCCCTCCTCGGTGATTCTGACGAGCATGAAAGATTTTGGATCGGACATCCAAGCACGATTGAAAGATTGGCTGCAGCTGAATCAGCTAGATTTAGCCGCGGACCGCGAACGGCTTGAGCAATTACTGGGGGAGTTACCCGGAGGTGATATTCGTCGTGGGCAACGCGTTTTTCATTCCGCCAAGGCCGCCTGTGCCGCATGTCATGCCATGGGCTATCTGGGGGGTCAAATCGGTCCTGATCTGACACGCATTGGGAAAATTCGTTCCCGTCGCGATCTCCTGGAGGCGATTGTGTTTCCGAGTGCCAGTTTTGTTCGAAGTTACGAGCCCCTGAATGTGACGACCCTGGATGGTCGTGTGGTTAGCGGTGTTGTTCGGGAGGATAGTCGAGCCGGGATCACGCTGATCGATACGCAGCGGCAAACGCGGTACATTGCTCGGGATGAAATCGATCAGACGTTGCCGGGAAAGTTATCGGTGATGCCAAGTGGCCTCGATCAGCAGTTAACGCCGGGTGAACTCGCTGACTTACTTGCCTTTTTGCAGTCCGCAAAATAGTGCTGGCGTGAGCAGTACGGCGCAAAAAAAACTCGGCAACGGTTCAAACCCGCTGCCGAGCGAAATGGTCAAGAGGTCAATGCTCTAGCGACGTCGCCAGAAGAGTAGGAGCCCGGTTGCAAGAAGTACCAGGCTGGACGGTTCCGGGACAGCTGCAGCAGCTGGATTCGGTCCGCCAGGTCGCAATCCGGCATCGTATCCGCCGTTGTTGAAAGCTGCGACGAAGTCGCCTGAATTGAAACGGCCATCGCCGTCCCAATCGCCCTGGTTCCAGGTGGCGTCGGCATCTTGCTCATATTTCGCTGCAGTAAAGACGACCACAAAGTCGCCACTGTCGAAACGGCCATTCAAATCGGCGTCACCCATCCAGGTATTTTTTAGTTCATTGACCCACAGGACGCGATCATTGGTATCGACAACACCGTCGGCGTTCTCATCAAAAGCCAAATCTTGCGAATTGATGGCGGCAGCTTGGAGATCCAAGTCGCCGGCGTCTAAGGCACCATTTCCGTTGTAGTCACCCCGTGGTCCGCCGGTTACAGGTTCAATGACGCCTTCGGCAATCGAGATGAAATCGAGATCCCATGCACTGGCGCGAGACGTTCCTGGGATACCAATGGAAAGTGGCCCCATGCCACCGCCGTCGCTGCGAATGCCGGCTGTCACGTCAAATTCACTCGCTTCTGTACTTCCATTTGTGTAAACGTTAATTCGATGGGAACCAGGGCCATCGGGTGTGCCCTGAATCGTGATCCAGAATTCCTGCCATTCTGAAATGTTTTCGATCTCCAAGAAATTCTCATCGCCGGCACCCGTGTCACCACATCCTTTGCAGGCTATGTCTTCACTCAAATCATTCAATAGCAAACCGTTCTGGCCTACTCCATCGCCTTCCTCTGTGGTCAAAGCGAACCCAACCGATCCCAAGTTGAACGGTTGAAAGAGGCTGATGTGGGCCGTCGAATCGAATTCGATGATGTGTTCGCCAAGGCCGTCAGTGGGCCATTCGTCATCGGCGCCGCCCCCGTCCGGATACCAGGGGTCGATGGGACCCGTGGCGGCAGTCGAGATTCGACCGCGAAATGAAAAAGTGAAGCCATCTTCTAGGAACTCTTCACCGATCCCATCCAAATCAACAATGTCTCGGTCGAAAAAGATTTTGCGATTGCTCGGATCTCCACCGATTCCTGTTTCATCCACATAGTCACGCGGATCCCCCGTGTCCTGGATGCGAATAAAAGTTGTGTCGCCTTCCTTTAGCGCGGAGACACCGCCAGGTGCGTCTTCGCCGATGTCACTCCCATCCCATGAGTCCGAACCGCCGCCGAAAGTCCATCCGCCATCGAGCGCTTCGCCGGGATCGTCCAACCTCGAATCTCCGTTGTATTGATAGCTCCATCCGCTTGCTGGGTCGCCGTAGGCCAATCCGGCCCAGGTCGTTTTGCCGCTAATCAGCAAAGTTGAAGCTACCAAAGTGGTCCATAACAAGCACTTCATCGTTTCGTCCCTTTCGCTGCCATGTTTGCGTTTACAAACTGATTCATCCAGAGCTGCCTATCCGGTGCCCAGTTTAACGAGATGACAAGGGAAATCCAACTTTTCGATAGGAAAAAACAACTTGTTTCTGACTAATTGGGTGGGGGTAACTTGGAGTCGTTTCGGTGTGGAGTCAGAATGACGGCGTTTCTGTGATTCGTTGGGCTGGAGGGAGCCATTCCACTTTGTCTGCGATTGCGGGCGTCATGATGAACGATTGGTGGAATCCCCCAAGTGATTTGGCCCCGAACAAGTTCACTGCCAAAAAAATCGGCCGAAAAAAAACGAGATTTAGGGCGTTCGATGTTCCAACGATGGTTTTCTTTCAACTAAAATGACGGACACAACTCGTGTTTAAGTTTTGTACAAGGACTAGGTGTTATGACTGAGCATCGTTCGCTAGGCGCATCCCGAAGAAGTTTTCTCAAGAGATCAGCCGTGGTCGCGTCGACGGTCGGTATGCCATCGATCGTTCCGGCTTCTGCATTGGGGCTGGGCCCCCATGTAGCCCCGAGCAACCGAATTGCTCTGGGGTTCATCGGTACGGGTGGCAAGGGACGTCATAACATGGGGCAGTTCTTGGGTTTCGACGACTGCCAAGTTGCGGCGGTTTGTGACGTTGACTCGGGCCATCTGCAGACCGCGAAGGCTCAGATTGATAAGCGATATGGAAACAATGATTGCCTGGCGGTAGATGATTTTCGTGAGTTAGCGAGTCGTGATGATTTAGATGCGATCTGCGTTTCCACGCCCGATCACTGGCATGCGTTGGCGACAATTGCGGCTCTGAACGGCGGGAAGGATGTTTACTGCGAAAAGCCACTCGCAAACTCAGTTGCGGAGGGACGCGCGATCTGTCGCGCTGCTGCCCTCAACGACCGGATTGTCCAGACCGGTAGTCACGAACGATCGGGGGAAAGTCGACGTCACGCCTGTGAGTTGGTTCGCAATGGACGAATTGGAAAGCTCCATACCATTCGCATTAACTTGCCGACAACCGATGCTCACCATCTGAATGTCAAAAAGTGGCTTGGCGAACAACCCGAAGGACCCGCCCCGGACGGGCTCGATTGGCAGATGTGGTTAGGTCATACACCCGATGTGCCCTTCACCGAAAAGCGTTGCCATTTCTGGTGGCGATTTATCTTGGCGTATGGCGGTGGAGAGATGACTGATCGAGGAGCCCACGTGATTGATCTTGCTCAATTGGGTGCCGGCAAGGATGATACGGGACCTGTGGAGTGCATCGCGAACGGGACCCAAAATCCATCTGGCATTTTCGATGCCTACATGGATTATGTTTTTGTCAATGTTTACGACGATGGTTTGAAAATGATTGGCTCCACCAAGGGACCCCGTGGTGTGAAATTCGAAGGGGACGAGGGCTGGATTTTCATTCACGTTCATGATCCTCTCGTGGAGGCCAGTGACCCACGGATTTTAGAATCTAAAATTGGCAGGCGAGACATCCAGCTGGGTCGCAGTCCTGGGCACCATCGTAACTTTATTGATTGTATGAAAAGTCGCCAAGAGCCCTTAGCGACGGCGGAAATTGGGCATCGAACAGGATCTATCTGCCATCTCAACAATATCTCGATGAAGCTAGGTCGTCCCATCCGTTGGGACCCGGTCAATGAGGTGATCATCGACGATGAAGAAGCGAATGCACTGCTTGCGCCGAGGATGCGAGAACCTTGGAGCCTCTAGCCACTGAGGGCTCGTTGGCTTGATGCAGGCGACGTTCGAGAAGGGACCGTTGTCTTGTTGAATTCAGCGAAGGGACTCGTTGATGCGAATATTGATTGTGACACCGGGTGTTCGCGGTTCGCGAACCGGAAATCAAATTACGGCTTTGCGATGGGCGCGGATCCTGCGCGGTTTACGCCATTCGGTCGCGATCGCGTCAAGTTATGAAAAGCAAGCCTGCGATCTTTTGATCGCGCTTCATGCTCGGAAGAGTGCGGGGACGATTTGTCGATTTCGGCAGGCGTTGAATTCTGTTCCCCTGATTGTCGCGTTGACCGGTACCGATTTGTATGGTGACTTGGGGCGATCGCCCGCTGCGCGAAAGAGCATCGACCTGGCCGACTATGTCATCTTGCTTCAGCCTGCTGGCATCGAGCCGATTCCCGAGAGGCTGCGTGCCAAATGTCGGGTGATTTATCAATCGGCGATTGCTTCGTCTCCTCGCCGCCCGCTCAAGCGATCTTTTGAGGTGGTCATATCGGGGCATTTGCGGCCAGTGAAAGATCCGTTCCGAGCGGCCTATGCGGTGCGGCATCTGCCCATCGATTCGCGGCTTTGTATTACCCATCTTGGTGCAGCGCTGAGTGCGGAAATGAGGCGGCGCGCCGACTTAGAAATGCTGCGCAATACACGTTATCGATGGTGGGGGAATGTGCCTCACTGGCGTTCCCGGCAGTTAATTGCCCGCGGCCGAGCTTTAGTTCTGAGTTCAAGAATGGAAGGCGGCGCGAGTGTGATTGCTGAGTCCATTGTTAATCGTACGCCCGTGATTGCCTCCGACATTTCGGGGAATCGAGGCATGTTGGGAGCTGACTATCCCGGATTATTCGCTTGCGGTAATACACTTGAATTGCGATCCATGTTGTGGAAAGTTGAGCAGGACGTGAGTTTCCGAAATGAACTGCGACGACGGGTAACGGCGCGGCTCCCCAATCACTCACCGATGACCGAGCAGCGTAGTTGGCGAAAACTAATTAGCGAACTGAGCTAATTCGTATGGGGAGTTTGTGTCAATGTTTTCATTCGATCGACCGCTGGATTTGCCTGAATGATTATTTCTCGCCTCGATTTCCCGTTGTCGATTTCAGCCGTTTGTGGATCGGTTTTTCCGATGCGGCTGAAACGTAACAGTAAGGCGCCGGCGCATTCCACCGCCTTGGGCGATATTTGTCCCGACACCAAAACGATGGGGCCCGGAAAATTTTGCGGCGAAATAAGTACCGTGGAAATAGGAGGAGTTGTTTTGTGGAGGGAGCGCAAAGCATCATTGTCAGACGCATTTCTCCCGACGATGATCTTGGTCTTGGCATCGAGTCGGAAATGGCGACCATGCTTGAGTGATTCGAAATCCCAAACGGCATTCATCTGGTTGTATTGAAGTAGGTCGAAGACCTTGCGACCGAACGCAGGTTCGGTAAGTGCGCATCCGGAGGCGATCTGAGGGATTTGTTTGACGCCCAATTCTCTCGCGAGTTCGATTAACCCTTTTCGACTGCTACCGGTGAAGCCATAGAGTTGATTCCGATCAACCAGTCCGGATCGCTCCGGCAAGGTGGGTGGTAAGCACAAGGCGGATAAGGGACGCAGCAGCTGGTCGTCAAGCTGGGAATGGAACGAAATGATTTCGAGATCCCGTCGCTTTTGGTCTTTGGCTCGCTGACCAATGATTTCGCCGCTAATCAGAAAGTCAGCTTCACTTTGACGCATGCATTCCGCCGCTTTGCGAAACATGTAGATGCGGCAATCGAGGCAAGGATTGGCACCGCGGCCATAACCAAAACGTGGGCTTTCGATTAGCTCGAAGTAGTCTGCGTCCGGTTTTATGATCGTCAGCTTGATGCCAAGTGTGTGGGCTGCTTGGGCCGCTTCATGATGGCAATTGGTGTAAATTGTTTGAAAGTGCAACGCTTCGACGTCAATCTCTTGGAGCTGCATTAAGCGGATTGCAAGCAGGCTGTCGAGTGCACCAGAGAGTAAAGCAAGACAGCCAGGCATGCCTGTGGGGTAATCTTTAGATTGGTTGTGGTGCTGCTTCCCGACGTGTCAAGCGTCAGCAAGGAAAGGAGGTTGATTTCCGTTTAGATTGGCGAGTGCATTGCCCGCAGCTCGCTGTTCCGCCGCCTTTTTATTTTCGCCCCAGGCTGGAGGAAATGTGCGATTGTTGAATTGGGCAGCCACGCAAAATCTTTTTTCGTGATCCGGACCCCGTTCGTCGATCAGATGATAGGTTGGGGTTGCACCAAAGTCCCGCTGAACCAGTTGCTGCAACATCGACTTGTAGTTGTCATCGGTTTCACCGGAGGCAGCTAGATCAATTTCTTCCTGCATGGTACGTCGCACAAATGAACGCGAGGCTTCATTGCCGCCATCGAGGTAGATCGCTGCCACCACCGACTCAAAGACGTCTGCCAACAACGACCGAGGCACAGGTTGTTCGGTCGAGATACCCTTGCCAACGATCAGCATGGGTTCGAGATCCATGCGGTGACTTAATTTGGCACAAGTTTGGCGGCTCACGACCACTGACTTGATACGTGTTAGCTGTCCTTCGAGTAGCTCGGGAAATTGTTGAAACAACATTTCGCAGACCACATAGCCCAGAATCGCGTCGCCCAGGAATTCGAGACGTTCGTTCGATGCAAGACGATGTTGCGCGCCGGAGGCATGTGTTAAGGCTGCATGCAGCAGCGATTTGTTCTGAAATGTGTAGCCGAGTCTCTCTTCACAAAGCTTCAAATGCTCGGAGATGTCGGAAGAAAACTCGGCGTCAGAATCCATGAACTAGCTCGATAGATGTAGCGGATGAGGGGTGCAGCGGAGGGAGGTGGCGGGCCGCCAAAAAATTGAATTCGCACGCTGATTTAGTCCCCACCCTAGTCTGGGACCAATACTATGTCAATTCGAGCTGTCGAAGATGTTCCGGACGCTTAGCCTGAATTGGAGGCTGGATCCGACTCCGTGAGACGATGAACTTGACCTTGATGGGGACGAGACCAACAATGCTACGTCACGTCAGCCGTGGGAGACGAGAAAATCGCATTTCAAGGTGGCTCGTCTGTCGTGGTGATACGCTTAGTTGAAAAACATCAACGCAGGGGTTGTGGTTCATGATTCAGCTTCCCCGGATCGCCATCGGCTCGATTCAGCAGAATACAGAGATTGAACCGTTCTTGGGCGCTTTGTTGCAGGTCTTGCGTCAAACAGTCGTCGACGCCCAAGTCTTCCGGTCGCAGTCGCGTTTTGTCGCCGTTGATGCGGGTCGCATTGTAACGGGTAAAGGTCAGCGACATCTGGACAGCTGGCTGATGTCGCCTGACGCGTGTCGACGAGCCTTCAGTTATGGCAGTCAGGGAGCGGATTTGTCGATCGTCGTCGGTCCGTACTCGGATGTAAGCCAGCGTGACTACCGTGGTGGCACACTGGGCGCCCTCTGCAATTGGCTCGAATTGCCCCAGGCAATTCTGCTTGATGTGTCTCAACTTGGCCACTGCCGTTTGCCACAACTGCCCTCCGAGGCCCGTGGCCTATTCTTGACCGGAGTGGGGTCGATGGACGACCTCTATCGCTGGCAAACCTATCTGGAATCCCACTCCGATCTCCAATTTCTGGGGGCGACGATGGATTCGGAGATCCTACGTCATCAGTGGCATAATCGGTCCCTCGCGGGGGGCTGTCCCAAGGAGTTGATCGATCTGCTGGCGGACCAACTGTCCCGCTCTTTCCGCTGGGATCGATTATCTGAACTTTCCCGACAATCGGTGCCGAGTTGGACCGACGAGCTCGCGATCACTCCGACGTTTGGTCGGTTTCATTCCGGAGTTGCAATCGCTTACGATGAAGCTTTCAACTGCTACTTCCCGGACACGCTTGATGCGTTGGAGAGGCAAGGCGCCAAAATCTGCGACTTTTCGCCGCTGCGAGGAGATAAATTACCGCGAGGGTGCGAAACAGTGTTATTTGGATGTGGTCACCCAGAACGTTTTGCACCTCGATTGTCGCGGAACCACTGTATGAAACAGGCGCTGCACCAGCACGTCAGAGCGGGGGGGCGTGTTTATGCGGAAGGGGGCGGTCTATCCTACGTTTGTCGAGTGTTGAAGTGTCGGCATGGTCGATACGAGATGGCCGGTCTTCTTCCGGCTGTTGTTCGGCAATGTCACCGTGATTCGGCCCCGGTTGAGTTTCGCATGGCTCGTACCAATTGGCTTGCTCCCGCCGAGACAATCGTACGGGGATATGAAAATCCTTGTTGGCAACTGTTGGCAAATCAAGGGTTGAGAGATTACAGCGATGGTCGTCTGCAAGTGGTCGGTTGCCGTGGCGTGATCGGGAGCCGTCTCCATCTTCATTTTGCTTCCCAGCCGAGCATGCTGAGAAATCTTCTCCATTCGGGTAAAACGGTGGATTGTTAGACGATTGTCGGTCTTGCGTCCAATTTCGGCTCGAACAACCGATTCGCCTGAGTATGCTGAAGGCTTTCGTTCACCGGAACCAAAAACGTTTTTGCACTGGCCTTTTCCCTTTGGGTGACGCATCTTAAAGTTGCGGATACCTATCGGACGGATCGAGACACGGCATTTATCGCGTTGCGCCGCTTTTTCACTGGATTTCACTCATGATTAACACGCTTTTTTTGCCCGAACTCCGTGAGATGCTGAGCTCTCATAATGCGGCCGATTTAAGCGAATTCTGCGAAGCGATTCATCCGGCAGCAACGGCCGATTTCATGTCAGGGCTGAGCGCCACCGAGGCTTGGCAAGTCTTGCAGCATGCATCGTCGGAAACGCGGGCCGAAATCTTTCACTATTTTGAACCCGACCGCCAAATCCGGATTCTCAAAAAGCAGGATCGAGGGCAAATCGTTGAGTTACTGACGATGATGGCGCCCGATGATCGAGTCGATCTGCTGAATGAAGTGGATGACAGTCTTGCCCATGAACTCGTTGCTCTACTACCCGCTGACGAGCGACGGGAAACGCTTCGGCTCAGTGCCTATCCCGAGGATACGGCGGGTGCCGTGATGACCACGGAATTGGTCAAACTGTCGGAAAACCTCACGGTCAGCGAAGCGCTCGATGAGCTGCGGAAGTTAGCGAAAGAAGCGGAAACAATCTACTACGTCTATGTGGTGGATGAATCGGACCATTTACGGGGCGTGCTTTCAGCCAGAGACCTTATCTCCTCGCTGTCGACTCCGAATCGCTTACTTCATGACATCATGGAAACGGAGCCCATTACGGTTGATGCCTATGATGATCAAGAAGATGTGGCTCGAAAGGTTGCTCAATATGACCTGTTGGCGATCCCGGTGGTAGACGAGCAGCACCGAATGCTCGGTATTATCACGCATGATGATGTGATCGATGTGGTTCGTGAAGAAGCGACCGAAGATGCTCAACGCATCGGTGGTGTGGCTCCGCTGGAAGCCGGATATTTGCAGACGCCCATTTGGAGATTGTTTTGGAATCGAGGCATCTGGCTGTTACCGCTTTTTTTTGCCGCTTTGCTGACGGCCGGGGCGATTCACAACTATGAAGTCCAGCTCGATAAGTGGAGCTTTCTGATTTGGTTTCTTCCGCTGGTGATTTCATCCGGAGGGAATTCTGGAAACCAGTCGGCAACTCTCGTGATTACTGCCTTGACGAATGGGAATGTTCGTTTGGGAGATTGGTTCATGGTGATCGCGCGAGAGTTCACGATGGGCTTGCTACTGGGGGGCGCACTGGCAATGGTTTTTCTTCCTGTCGGGTTTACTGTCGCCCCCGATGCTGTCCTGGTGGTCCCGCTGACATTATTGCTGGTTGTTGTTTGCGGTACGCTGGTAGGCTCTGCCTTGCCGTTGATTTTTCAAAGGTTAGGGCAAGACCCGGCTCTGATGAGCAATCCGTTTGTTGCCGGAATTGTTGATATCGTGGGGATCATTATCTACGTCAACGTGGCGATTATGATCTTGAGCTAGTTGCTCTGCCTTGACGAGTTTTGCCGAGAAGAGTGGCGTCGAGTTGGGGGCAACCCGAGCTGAAGTTAGAATCAGCTTTTGATTAGCTCATCAAATATCGAGCGCAGGTTCGCCCAGATAGAGCTCAAGAATTTGGCTCTGAACCTTGATGGCTCGGATCAAAACCCAAATCTGTTCGTTACTGAATTTGCTGGGATCTGATTGAGCCAGCTCCTCGAGTTCTGCGGTCATGGCCGCATGTTGGTCCGTTGCTGCTTGTAACCGCAGGCTCATTTCACGCCAGGCCGCTGCGACCGTGTCGGGATCAGCTAAATCGTCGACGCAATCACTGGCGTTTGATAGCAAGAGGCAGAGTCGAGCTATTTGAGTTGTGTCGGCGTTGGGCTCGAGTTGTTCAATTTTTTGAGCGAGTGTTTGGCAGTCAGTCATCGTTAGCTAAGTCGGGGTGAAGTTGCCATCAGAACGAATGCTTGGTGGTTTCCGGATCCCTCGGTTCACGCTGAATTTTCTTCCGTCAATGTGATACTTTAGCTTAAGAAAACGACGATGAAATCGACATGGAAATTTGGTCTAAAGCTCTGTGGTGAGTGCGTGGTAATGTTGCATCAAATGGGTGGCCGCTCGTTGTTTCCCGAAAACATCGTTCGCTCTTTTCCTCGCCATTTTCCCCATCATTTCTCGCTTTCGAGCGGAGTTGAGCAAATCTTGCAGGATTTCAGCAGCATGGATCGGATTGCTCGGGCGGAGCAAGGTGGCCGAGCCACTTGCTGGGGGGAAGATTTCAGATGTACCACCAACATCGGTTGCCACAATGCAACATCCACTGGCAGCCGCCTCCAGCAGCACGCGTCCGAGGGGTTCCTGACGAGCGAAATGGGCGAGAATGGTGAATTCTGGCAGCAACTGTTCGACATCGTCCCGGCGTCCGAGAAAATGCACACGACCGGACAGTTGTTCGTTGGCAGACTGATGAAGCCGGTGCTCATATTCAATTGCTTCCGCTTTTTCCGAGTGGCGCTGACCGACGAGCACAAGGTGCGGCGTCGGCTCACTTATCTGTGCTGTTGTCGCCAGAAGTTGATCAACTCCTTTCCGCATGCCAATTTGTCCGATACTACCGATCAGTGGGGTTGATGCGGCTAAGCCCAATTCTTGGTGCAAAAATCCGGTGGGCTCGCGAGGATAGAATCTCATCAGATCAACGCCATTGTGAACGACATGGATTTGTTCCGCTGGAAATTTGGCCTTTCGGTACCAGTCTCGCGTGGCCGAAGAAACGGCCAACAATCTTGTATGCGCCAGCACATCGCCGGCGGCCGTTTGGCTCAAACGCATCATATCCCGCAGGTGTCCAAGGCTTGGAATTCCCAAATCACGGCAAATCGGACCCGACAAGCGGCTCATCGACAGGCTGTTTGCGTGAATTAGATCGGGTTGCACTCGTTGGATGATCTGCTTCAGCTGCTGTCGTCGTTCATCTTGACTCGCTTGACTGGCAGGTAAATTGAAAGGCAGTAGGGAAACGTTGAGTGCCTGAAGGTGTTTGGCCAGATCACCCTCTGCCGGCGCAGCCAGGTGGATCTCGAAATGACGGCTGACCTCTGGTAGCACGCTTAGCAGCGAATATTCGCCTCCGTTGAGCGTCGCATATTCAAGCAAGATCAAAACACGAGTTTGCAGTGGCAACGTGTGGCTCCTCGAATGCCTTTGTGGTCGCTATTTTAAGAGGCCTTCCGACGCTGCTCAAAACGTGCGGTGCCCGAATGGTCTTGTGATCAACTCTGGTTGTCATTTCGCCTGTTAATAGCTGCTGAGTTTAATCGTTTTCCTGCCGATCGTGGGGCGAATTCATGAGCTTCTCGCTGGGCCAGCGAGTCAATGGCCCTTCTGCCCCCGCATCCTGAAACGCGGGTTGTTCAACTGCGGGCGCCGATGATCGAAAACTTTGGTAAACTCGTGGCCCTCGTTTGGCCGTTGCCTTGGTCACCCGTTTTGTCGCTCGAATAAACAATTGTTGAGCGTTTGACGTGGCGTTCTGGCTCGGTCCACTGGCAGGATCGGCCGCATTTGATTTTAGAAGGGAGCTCTTTTGACGAAACCGCCAAGCCTGGCTGCCGTGGCGTTCGATCTTGATGGATTGATGGTGAACACCGAAGAGTTGTTTATCCAAGTCGGCACGCAGATGATCAACCGTCGAGGATTTGATTTAGATCTTGGTCTGCTTCGACAGATGATGGGCCGTCCAAGTCGCGTCAGTCTGCCACTCATGATCGACTGGTATGGACTGTCAGATTCGGTGGAAGAACTCGAAAAAGAAACGGCGGAGACGTTTCAGAGTCTCCTCAGCGATCAGTTGTCACCGATGCCAGGACTAGTGTCATTGATTCAATATCTGGATGAGAACCAGATCCCGAAAGGGATTGCCACCAGCAGTCGGCGCTCTTTTGTCGAACGTGTGTTGGAGATTATTTCGCTGCCCACAGAATTTGACTTTGTGTTGTCTGCCGAAGATGTAAAAAATGGCAAGCCAGATCCTGAAATTTATCAGCTGGCGGCAAAAAGATTTAAGGTGGCTGCTGAGCGAATGATGGTATTGGAGGATAGTGAGGCGGGGTGCCAAGCAGCGCTCGCTGCAGCGGCCTTTGTTGTGGCGGTTCCCGGCGATCACAGCGTGGGGCACTGCTATGACGGAGTCCAATTAACGGTAAACAGTTTAGCCGACGAGCGGATTCTAGCCGCGCTTAAATAGCGTGGGGTGCTTTTCACTTGACGTTTAGTCGACGGCACTGTTAGACTCAAGCAGGCAGTCAATTCGCTTCGCCGACGAGGGCCAATGCAAGGGCCTCGTTTCTCTTGGCGAGGACCGTGGCAAAACATGGAAGTGGTGCAAGGATGTTAAAAACTCTCGGCTGTGTCTTACTCAGTTCTTCCGAAGCAACTCCCATTTCGAATCAGTTGGGGCCGTTTGCCAGCCGACAGCTGGCTGGGACACCACTCGTCGATTGGGTCGTCCGGCGAGCGACTGAGGCACAGCGTCTTTCCGATGTGGTCGTGATCATTCCAAGTGGATGTAACGAAACGGAGTTGCAGGAGCTCGTGCCGCCCAACGTCCGGATCTTTGTCAGTGAGAAGAGTGACGGTTTAGCTCAGGTATGCGATTGCTTGGAGTCTTTTCCTGCGGAAGCAGTCGTGCGGATCCGGATCGAGTCTCCACTCGTCGATCCGAGTCTCTTGGATCGGTTAATTACAGCGTTAGAAGGTGAGTCTTCGACCGACTATGCAACTTTCGCCTCGACGGATGGAGCGAGCCTACTGCACGCCCAACTGGGACTGATCGCGGAATACTGCCGAGCTGCGGCCTTGAAGCGTGCCAATCTCAGGGCGACCGAAGCTTGTCATCGATCCGATCCGATGCACTTCGTTCGAAATCATCCGGAAGAATTTGTGTTGAGATTACTGCCAGTGCCCAAGGAGTTAGACCGGGACGATTTGCGACTCTCGCTCAAAAATCAGGAAGATTGGGAGCATGCTGAGCAGGTGGTGGAAGCCTTGGGGGCGGATGAGCTGGATTGGCATCGGATTGCTCGATTGCTTGATCGGCAGCCCGCGCTACGTGAGCGAATGGCCGTCTTGAACCGGAGTGAAGTCGCCAGGTCTTGAACGCAGCAACTCTGTTTGTTGTCGCGCTCCGGGTTGATCGAAGCTGACTTCCGCTGTTATCCTAAAAACAATGGTCGGCTGAGGGGTCCTGGCCGCCTGTCTTTTGATGTACGCCTGTGTGGTCTGAGCGATTGTATGGGGTAGGCAAACTACAGCTCTTTATTGGCTCTTGGGATTTCGGATCTCGACGCTTAGGGAAATTCTATGCGAAATGTGATCACACTCGTGTTGGGTGGTGGCCGTGGTAGTCGCCTTTATCCGCTGACAAAGGTTCGGTCGAAACCCGCTGTGCCGTTGGCTGGAAAATATCGTCTGATCGATATTCCCCTCTCGAATTGCATCAACAGTGATTTGCGGCGGATCTATGTTTTGACGCAGTTCATGTCGGTGAGCTTGCACCGTCACATTCGCCAGACCTACCGATTCGATTCGTTCAGTGCTGGATTTGTCGAGATTCTCGCCGCGCAACAGACCATGGATGGGACGGATTGGTACGAAGGGACTGCCGACGCGGTCCGGAAAAATGTGCGATATCTTGAGCAGTCTGATATTGATTATGTGGTCATTCTATCCGGAGATCAGCTCTATCGGATGGACTATCGGGAGATGATGAAGACGCATATCGAAGCCAACGCCGACGCCACGATTGCGGCGATTCCAGTTGATCGCAAGGACGCTGCTGCACTTGGGATCATGCGAATCGGCGATGATGGAAGTGTGCATGGCTTTGTTGAGAAGCCAACAACTGACGAGCAGCTAGGTCCCGTCTTGATGGATCCAGCATGGATCGAGGCGCGGGGTATTGAAAGTCGAGGACGTGAATGTCTTGCAAGTATGGGAATCTATGTTTTTAATCGAGATTTACTGGTTGACGTGTTGCGAAGCACTTCCTATCAAGATTTCGGGAAAGAGATTTTCCCAACGCTGATCGAACCCAAAAACGTCCAGGTCCACCTATTCGATGGTTACTGGGAAGACATCGGTACCATCCAGGCTTTTTACAACGCAAATCTGCAATTGGCCACGGATAAACCACCCTTCGATTTGATTTATCCTGAAGCGCCGCTTTATTCACGTGCGAGATTTTTGCCGCCTTCACGACTCGATGGAGTCAATATCCGTAACAGTCTAGTCGCGGACGGTTGCCGAATTTCACCAGGGGTGAAGATTGAAAATAGCGTGATTGGCTTGCGTTGTACGATCGGTGAAAATGTGACCATTCGTGATTCGATCATCATGGGAGCCGATGAATACGAGACGAATTCAGAATTGCGAGATGATGATCGTTTGGATCGGCCACCGATTGGTATTGGAGCGGATTCGTTAATCGTCGGTTCGATCGTTGATAAGAATTGTCACATCGGACGGGGCGTGAAAATTGTGCCCAGATCAGATTTTCCCCAGGGGCTTCACGAAAGCGGACCTTGTGCCGTCTGTGATGGGATCCCTGTGATTCTCAAAGATGCGATCGTTCCGGATGGTTGGAATTTGGAATAGGAAAACGAGCGTGCCATCAGCCGGGATATTCACGATGACTCTCGCTTTGTGCAACGCATCTTAATCGCGGAGTTGCTGAGAAAACTGCTTCTTTGCTTTTAGCAGGCATCTAATTACAGTCGCCGAATGTGAAATCCACCATCGACGTTAATACGCTCGCCGGTGCTAAAGGGGAAAGAGCCATTTGCGATCGCGGAAACGGCTAAAGCGACATCGCTGGGGTCGCCCCAGCGTCGAATGGGAGTCAGACCATCCTCGATTAGCCGGTCATATTTTTCCTTCACGGGTGATGTCATGTCCGTTGCGATTACGCCAGGGCAAATCTCGAATACTCCGATGCCGTATTCAGCAAGGCGAGTGGCAAATAGCCATGTCATCATTTGCATGCCAGCTTTAGCAATGCAGTAATCGGCTCGATTTTCAGACACCGTGTAGGAGGACACGGAAGAGATATTAATGATATTCAATCGTAGGCTTGGACCTTTCTTTGCCGCTCGGCTCATTTCATTTGCGACGAGTTGGGATAGAAAAAAAGGGCCTTTCAAATTGGTGTCAAAAACGTGATCCCAATCTTCTGGTGTCGACTCAAGTAGGTCTTTTCGGCCCGGGGAAGTGATTCCAGCGTTGTTAACGAGCAGGTCGATACGCCCCCATTTCTCAAGCGTCATGGCAATCAGACGCTGTCGCTGATCGGCATCGCCGACGCTTGCCTGAAGTGCGATTGCCTGCCCCCCTGCTCTTTCTATTTCGGCGACGACTTCGAGTGCAGCGTCCGATCGCCTTACAAAATTGATGACAACGGAATAGCCTTCCAAGGCAAGTTTCGCAGCGATTGCTCGACCAATACCTCGCGAAGAACCCGTAATGATGGCGACCGGATTTGGGTGTTGCATAACTGGGCCTTTTCAGCGAATCGTCGCAAGACACGAGGCTTCCTATTCGATGGTGCTTCTTACCGATTGTATAGGATTCTGTCAACGTGCTCGTCTCCAGCCTGCTCGACGCCGTCTTGCCTGCCTTTGCTAAGCTGATTGACCACTTGCGACGTTGCCTGTTCTGAGAGGAGAATAAGGGACGCTCGCACTCGTCATGGATCGTTCCATCCTATCTGCTCGGTGCGCGATGATAATTTGGTCCCAGGGTCGGTTTGTTGATTCGATGTCCTGTTTTTGCAATGAAACAAGGTGATGGCAAAATTCGAAAAGAATCTGTTTGAGCGACTTGTTCAGATACGTCGTGATCTGCACCAGCATCCTGAATTGAGTTACCAGGAATATCGCACGGCTGACCGTGTTTGTGCGTTTTTGGATCAACTGCCTGAGGTAAATTACCGCCAAAAAGTGGCGGGAGCGGGAGTTGTTGCCGAAATCGTACGCGGGCGATTTGCTGAGAAAGCGTCTTGGGTGGCCTTGCGGGCCGATTTAGACGCATTGCCGATGCATGAAGAAACGGGCTTGCCGTTTGCCTCGTCGGTGCCGGGTGTGATGCACGCTTGTGGGCACGATGTGCACACGACCGCATTGTTAGGTGCCGCGACCTTATTGGCAGAGGAAAGCGAGCTTGCCGCACCGATTCGTTTGCTCTTTCAACCGGCCGAAGAAACAGGCGATGGTGCTCAAGCCATGATTGAAGCCGGTGCCCTGCGGGATGTTGGAATGATTTTTGGTGGGCACGTCGATCAGCATTATCCCGTTGGTACCATTGTTGTTGCGGAAGGTACCGTCAATGCATCCAGCGATGCTTTTGTCATTCATATTCAGGGGCGCGGCGGTCATGCGGCCCGCCCTCATCAGACGATTGACGCGGTGATGGTCGGATCACTGCTCGTTATGGCCCTTCAGACCATTGTCTCCAGGGAAATCAATCCATCGCATCCTGCCGTTGTGACGGTGGCAAGGTTCGAAGCCGGAACGGCGGCGAACGTAATTGCCGATACAGCCACACTCCAAGGGACTGTACGAGCGCAAGATGCCGACGTGCGACTTCGCCTTGAGGCAGCATTGAAAAGAATGGCTGCTTCGATCGGGCAATTGCATGGGGCGAAAGTCTCCGTGGAAATCAGTCGAGGAACTCCTATGCTGATCAATCAAGGAAAAGCTCTGGAACTAGCGCGAAATTCTGCAATTGATGTGGTGAGTCATGATCAGGTTCTCCCGATGGAATCCGCTAATATGGGAGGAGAAGATTTTAGTTACTATCTCGAGCACGTTTCAGGCTGTTATGTGCGTTATGGAGCACGAGGAAGCGACCAGCATGGGTATCCAGCCCACTCAGCAAAATTCGACGTCGACGAATCCGTGTTGGCCGTGGCTTCGTCTTATTTGGCTCGTGTCGCAAAAACAGCAGCAAGCTATCTGGCAACCGCGAACAACAAAGGACAAACGAAGAAGTGATTGAAAGTAATCGCTGGCTAGGTGCGGAGTGTTAGGAAGCAAAGAGCTGTTGGACACCCAGGCAGTTTATCGCTGTTAGCGTTTGTAAGCCTTGATGGCAGCGATCTAAATGGTCGCTCAAGCGATCCGATTATTGCCTGTCGCGATGCATTTAGAATGCATCTCCGCTCGCCGACCGGTTAGCTGCTCTGGCGAGTCGATTTTGGCAACGCGATGACCATGAATAAAGGTCAGCGGCGGAGTTCTATCTTTTCTCAATCACGGCAAAAAAAAACGGCAGAGCGATGAATCGCTCTGCCGTCGTGTTCCCTGAAGCAGCGGAGAGTTTGAACTCTCCGCTGCTTCAGTAGTGAGCTTCACCGTGAAGCACCTATCGGAACGGTTGACCCATTTACCGTTTTGGTCCGATACGTTGTTCGCTTCAACCCAGGAGGGAGGGTAGTACCAAAATCCCGCAATTCTCGATACTGACGGTGAAGCCCTCGCGTTTCAAATTATTTCATCACCTTTGTTCACCACGTCGGCCGATCCGAAAAATTCTCGATTCGGGTTCCCAGCCCACCGAGCTGGAATTGTTACGTGAATACGGTTTGTGAATTGATACTGTCAACGTTGACAAGTCTGTTTGCGACCGACAGTGAATACCGTGAAGCCGCATGCTGGTTTGCTGATCCGTTGGTAGATCAGCGATTGACAGCAGCGTTCGAAGTGATGTCTCGAACAACTGCGTCCTCAACTGAGGAAGGGATATATCACCCTTGGTGATCTCTGCCAATGTCAAAATAGTCCGGAGCGCCAAAAAAACTCTGGAAATAGAATTTCGCATATCGAATCGCTCGCCGGGCTGGACGATAGCGGGTTCGATGGCATTGCAGTCAAGCGAACTTGAAATCACGTCTTGAGGTCGGCTGGGTTGCTTCGGTTGCGATTTGATTGGCGTTGGGGCCTGGTGATGTGGGGCGTTGAGAATGCCGCCTCGGCGTAATCGTAATCCCGTTGAGGCAACTCGAGAACCGTAGAGCGGTCCGCTTGCTTGTAGGGAAGTGGCGGGGCCTTGAGTGGATTCCGCCGCAAAAAAAACAGCCGGCGAGCTGTCAATGGCTGCCGGCTGTTGGTGGGTTGTGATCTGCTCGATTCGATGGTCGTATTCTGCTGGGATTATGCAGGTGACCAAGGGCACGAGTAATTGTCGTCCACATGTTGTAGCCAGTAGCGTGCGACGTCTTCGTCGCAAAGTGTGACTTGGTCGGGGCCCATCGATTCCCGACCGCCGGCTAAAACAACGGTGTCGCCAGGTTCTGCTTCGGCAAGTGTCCAGCAAATTGCTTTGGCCCGGTCGGGCATGAGGTGTCCTTGGGACGGTCGGTCGAAACCGTCGAGCACGTCATGTGCTGAATTGAGTGCCATTTTTCGATCGAATCGACTGCTCGTGAGCACCGTTGAGTCGGCAAATTTTTCGAGGATTTGCCCTGTTCTGGCTCGACCCGCAGTGGAAACTCGATGGTCGACACCGAGCACGCAATGCAGGCGTCCTGCCGTGACTTCTTGCAGGGTTTGCAGGACGTTCCCGAGTGATTCGGCCGTGTGAGACGCGTCCACAAATGTGCCAAAAGATTGACCGCACTCGATTCTTTGCAGTGCACAGGGCACGGATTCGATCGATTCAATGCCGCGAACAACCTTGTTGGGGTCGATCCCTAGCGTTAAAGCGATGGCGGCAGCAGTCAGGCAGTTGTAGATGTGGGCATCCCCGATGATTTGCGTGCGAATGGCGATCGATTCATCACCGGCATCGAGGAGGAACGTTTGTTCGCTGGGGTGTCTTTCGATTAGCGTGGCGGATAGTTCAGCCGGTTTGTTAAGGCCAATTGTGAGTGCGGGCACGTCAAGCGTTGCTAGCAAAGAGCAGCTCACTGCGTCGTCCGCATTGAGGACGGCAAAGCCTCCAGGTTTCAGATGTTTGAGTAGGCGAGCCTTGGCGAGATGATAATTTCGTAGGGAGCCATGCCACTCCACATGCTCGCGGCGAATATTGGTGATCACAGCAGCATCGAGGCTCATGCCACTGAACTGTCGTGTTGCCAGTGAGCGGCTGGAAACCTCCATGACAGCATGGGTAGCGCCTTGGCTGCGGGATTGGGCTAGCCAATTCGCCATCGTGGCTGGATTGGGGTGAGTGTGGAGCTCCGTGGTCGAGCGGTTCTCGCCGATTGGACCATAGGAATTCATCGAGCCAGCTTTGATATTGGCCTGTGCAAAGATTCCCATCAATAACTGTTGGGTCATTGATTTTCCGTAGGAACCTGTGATTCCAATAGTTCGCAAAGACTGACACGGATTACCTGACAGTGCATGGCACAGGCTACCGAAGGCTACTCGTGTGTCGGTTACGATGAATTGTGGAACGGAACAGGGGATGATTCGTTCGGTTAGAATCGCCGTTGCACCACGCTCGACCGCCAATTCAATCGCTTCTTGGGATTCAAGGTGCGTGTCGTCCATCACGACAAACAAATCGCCAGGCTGGCATTGATCGGGAGCAACGCAACAGGACGTAACGCGCGTTTCATCGCCGCCGTGCCACTTGCCTCGTGGAATGATGCTGGAAAGACGCAAACCATGGTTGGAAGCAGGTAAGTCATGCATGCTACTAAGGCCTCCTTGCCCTAGTGCGGCGGGAACCGCGAGCTCGTGCCGAAGCTGTGCTACCTTCCTGGTTTTACAGCTGACAACGGTCCGATTTGGGTCAAATGCGGATGGAACTCCGGAATGCCATCAAGGGCCATACCGGCGTCACACCGAACCTCTGCGGTCAGGTTCTGCGAAGCGATTTTCAGCATATCTCGATCAGTGTCAAGCCAAGTTTAAACGGGCGAATTTCCTCGATCATCGGCCTAGATAATGAAAGCCTAATCGCCTGTTGCCTCATTCATGGTCCGATCGAAATTGTTTGAACCGAAGCATCACGGATGAAATGCGGGAACTTTGATCTTGCGTTCTCCGCGAATCAATTTTTCCAAGTGTTCGGTTAATCGTTCGACAATACGTTCCATGAATTCTGCGCCCTGTGCCTGCGTCGCGTGAGTTGGTGTCTGGTCCGCTTGGGAACGCATGGCGCTTTCACGGACGTTTTCACCAAATTCGCTCATTGCGATTGCTGTTTCAAATTCCTGGGCGTGCCCAGGGAGATCATCTGGCAGTCGGTGTCCGCTTTTGAGGAGGTCAACGGCATCGGATTCATTTAAGACGTCCCAATACGAGAAAAATTCAAGATTGATTTGAAATTCTCGCACGAACTGATCCCATACGGCCTGGCAGGGTTGCATGTTACCGCCATGGCCATTCAAGACGAGGATGTTTGTGAAGCCAGCTTTGGTGAGGCTGCGAATTAAATCGTTCAAGACGGCTAGGAAGGTACCGGGGCGGAGGGTTAATGTGCCCGGGTGATTCATGTGATGTTCACTGATTCCTACCATGAGGGCCTCGGCAACCAGAACGGATGGCGAAAGGTTTTGAGCGACTTGTAAGGCCACTGCCGTAACGCTGCGCCAATCGTGTTCCATCGCCAAGTGTTCCAAATGCTGTTCGATGGCAGCTACAGGGAGAATGCAAGCCTTTAGTTCGCCACTGTCCATTCGTTCACGAAATTCGCGTCGCGTTAGTTTGCGTAGCTGGCATGGGGTGGACATCTAGTAACTCCTTGAACCGTGAGGTGGATTCTGTTCTTAGGATCGTATTAGGTCGGTATTGGGATCTCGTAGTAGGAAAGCGCCCATTCCTGCATCAAACGAATTCGCTTGGGTTGAATCCGGTAGATGATTAACTCTGGATTATCGACCGATCCGAGGTATTGTCGCAACAGTGGGTTCTCTGCCCAAATCGTTTTGAGCAGGCTTTGGTCGTCGACTATTTTGGCGAGGCCGGAGATGCGAACTTGGTCGTGAGTGTCGGAGAGATAGCAGAGCTCAACTTGGGGGTTCGCTGCGATCTCTTTGGTTTTTTGATAGCTGCGTAGGTTTGCGATGTAAACGACGAAGTCGTCAGTACGAACTGGTGAGACAGGGCGCAATCTTGGTTGGTCTCCATCGCAGGTTGCCAGTTGTGGAAAGCGGCATGATCGAACGACGTTACGGGCGAGTTCGAACGCCTGTTCGTTAGTCAATGAAGGGACTTCGGGGCGTGTCATGTGAGTGCCTTTTTTGCTTGCTCTGTAACGCTGCGATCGATCAATTTGATTTGTGGCTTTACGTTTCATCGCTCGGCTTCATGACGTTGACGCGCTAAGTTGCCTGGCAGTCGTGAACTGCCAGGTAGACGCGGCGTCGCCACAAAGGGGGTTTGGGCATCTAGAACGCAGCTGTTGGGATGAGTCGCAGGAAGGATCGTTTGGGCTGCAGACACGAGTCGTTCGTGTCCACCAAGCTGCTGGACCTGCCCTGCGTGCATTCCGCCAGTGTTGCTATTTTGGTGTGCCGCGATGCATACCGCAAGGCGCAGTGTGAGGGGGATTTCCCTGTGTCAGCAGCCCCGGCCCGCTTTGCATACAGACTCGGCGATATGCGATCGACCGATCATCTATCGACTGAGAATCGCTGATACGGTTGTCTGTAGGTCGTCTGTAGTGGGGCGTGCGGAGCCGCGATGATAACGACGGCGAATTGTGTTGCCGTAGAAGTGGAGTGGTCGGTAAGGCCGGTGGATAATCTCTTTTGACTGGATGTTGTCCCGTTTCGCGTTCGGCAAGATGACATGCGGTGACCAACTCGGTTCACGCGCGTGGCACGAAATTGAAAATGAAACAGAGAGTGCAAGCGAGACGATGGAAATGATCAGAAGGCGGGGCAATGTTGCGGTTTCCTTTACTTGCGACGAGCCGTGCTGGAATTAGCGGCAGTCGTTCCGGGTAATCATCATGATCAGTACATTGATTGCGAGTTTGCAGCCATTGATTAGCAAACTGAGGAAATAATAGCCGACGTTGAAGGGATGGGGCGCACGGCGTGTGAGTGATTCGTCGCATTTTCAGCGGCGCGGGGCCGCAAGATATTGACAGGCCAAATAAACGGTACTTTCTTCTTTTGTCTCATGGGTAGTGAGAGTCCTGAACGGGTCTCTTGAGAAGCCAATGTGAAAGGCGTGCCCTAAGCTTGAAGCGGGAGAGCCGCTATCGTGGGCAAGAGTCTGATAGATAGAGATAATGCCGATTTCTGTAACGTCTGTGGTCATCCACGGAGTTGCGATGATCGTTTCTGTGCCGCGTGTGGCAGGCCCTTGAGGCAGAATTTGTCCGAGCAGCAGGATGCTGTCGTTGCAACAGTGAATTGTAGTAGCCAGCTGTTGGAGGCGCAGGCCAGGTCGGTTCCCTCGGAGCAAACGTCCCCGGTGTTTATCGAGATTTCGCCCACGTTTGCCCCTGTCTTGAACAACCGATGGGTCGTCCTGGTTTTGCTGGCTGTCGTTGGGCCGCTGGGATTGCCAGCGCTTTGGTTTAGCCCTCGGTTTAAGCCCTGGGTGAAGGCGACGATTACGCTTGTTTGGTTCCTACTGACGGCGGTTGTTCCATTAGCGATCGCTTGGTACTGGCTTGATTATGCGCTGAGGCCGCTTGTGGATGGATTTTGAAGCTTACTGATCTCGAAAGCAGTTCATCATCAGTGACAAGCATGAGGGGTGGTTAGAGGTGACGAGCATTTAAGAGCAGCTCGCAGGCAGTCGCGGTGATGCGATGGGGGACCCGTGAGTATTCGGTGAAGAAAATGGCTCGGGGCTCATCGGCTTTGTAGTTGGCCGATGGGCCCCTCGCCTACCCACCCTCGCAATGCTTCCTGCTGTAATCGGATGCCGATTTCTTGGCGATTTGCAAAGTTAATGGAACTTCTGATCGCGATTGTCAACTTCAGGTCCGTTATCTCAGGATTCCTGGGGCGTTAGCGGTGAAGGAGTGCAGAGGCTTGCCACCGGTTGATATAGAAGCCTGCGCTTGGATGACTGATTGGTGAATAAGCTGCCTATCCCAACATCAGGTGGCAAGTCTCTGAACTCCGGGTTTTTCTGAAGTGGCCGTTAAGGGTTCGGTATTAGACGCGTTGTGTGATCGAATTGCCCGCCAAAATTTCAAGGAATATTTGGGCATCTTTGTCTATCGGCGCAAAGCAATAGCTTAGAGCGGATTGACCGGTGCACCGTAAACGATCGCAGTTCCTTTTTCATTGGACTGGGTTTGTGTCGGCCGTGGTGTGGGGAGTGTTCATTGGAGGGCTCGGAACGTTTTTATCCGACATTCGACCGAGCAGGTCGCTTCCTCAACGCCCCAGCCAGATTCAGAATTCAACATTTTCTGCCGTGGTAACCGCTGTCGGGGTAACCGCTGTCGGGGGAGGCGAGTGCTTGGAATACCGACGGTTTGATCCTGTGGAATTTTGAATGGACACAGGCGTTTCGTCTTGCAGTGGTAACTGATCTCGGATAATTTGTTACGCACGCTCACTGGAATTGCGCGCTGGCAGGAAGGGGTGTTTCCCGCCTGGGCGATGCAAGCCAGGTGAATCTGCCGGGGATGTGGCGGAATTGGCAGACGCGCTAGATTTAGGATCTAGTTCCTTAACCGGAGTGCAGGTTCGATTCCTGTCATCCCCATTCTTAGATAGCAATGCCAACTGCTTTTTCGACACTGCCCTGGGCACCAACTCTAACTTGATTGTTCCCAGAAATGTTCCCAAACCGATCTGCGACGGAGTGGGCATCGTTTGAGATGTAAAAGGTCTGGGTTGTCTTGATGTCACTGTGGCGTGCAACAAACAGCAGGTCTCTCGGTAGCGTGCCTGCGTCAGCAAGTCGTTGCAAACCAGTCTTCCGTAGGCGTCGACCAATCGCTATTTGACACCTATACCGACGAACCGAATGGGTTTGCTGCCGAAGCTGGGAATACGCTTTCGGTCATTTTCTATGGAGCCGCGAACCTGGACGGCAAGTTCAATAGCAGTGACCTTGTGCAGGTTCTGGCGTCTGGGAAATACGAAGACGATATTGCTGGAAACGCTTACTGGACCGAAGGCGACTGGAATAGCGATGGCGATTTCGATACGGCTGATCTGATCGTTGCCTTTTCTGGAGGCTCGACTTCTGGAGGCATCGACTCGGTAGGTGGACGCTACGAGCAGGAGGCGGAAGTTAATCTGGTGCCGGAGCCATTCAGCTTTGCGTTGTTGGCACTGAGTCTATTGGCACTGTTGGGCTGCCGGTCGTTACCGACAAACTACTTGCTCCTGCGGGGTCGCCAGAGCGGTGAGTCATTCCGGCTCTCAGCAGCTAAGATCGGGTCACTTCGTCGCCGCAAACGATCTTGATAAGTTGTGCTCTAGCAACGATCGCAACTAACTGTTTTGGCAGCTGGCTGTTGCCTTTTGATGGCCAAAAACACAGGCAGTTATCTTTTTGTCTGATCTTAGCTGCTTTCCGCGACAATCATTAGCCATAGCTTTTTACGCAATCATGCAGTTGATCGGCTGCCCTTTTTTCTTGGAAAATCGGCACTTCGTTAAATCGTTCCTGAGTCTGCGGGTTTCGGGTGGTAGTGTGGAAGACCGGGTGGCTTTCTGTGTCTTCGGGGCAAATGCGCGGCTGTGAAGGTTTGTTTGAGGCGAGCGTTAAAAGGCTTCCGCTGTCTCGCGGTAAATGTCTTTTCCAGCGATTTCGCTCCAATGATTGAGTATGCGGCGCCACATAGGACCCGGTGTGCCAGTGCCGATCGGAACACCGTTGATTTTGACGACCGGGCCCACGCAATAGGGTGTGCTGACGATCCATGCTTCGTCTGCGTTGACGACATCATAAGTTTGAATGTCTTCCTCGGCGAAGGGGATGTTTAGGTCCTCCAAAATCTCTTCAAGTACCGTCAGGCTAATTCCCCACAACACATTGTTGCGTTGTGGGGAAATGACTTTTCCATCACGGTAGATGACAAAATTTGATCCGCTGGTCTCTGTGATGTTGCCGTGGATATCGAGATAGAGCGGCATGGCCGTTGCGTCAAGCTGTCGGATTTCTTGCTCGCCAATCCACATATGGAGCCGATTGCGATTCTTGATTTTCGAAGATAAACATTGCGGGGGCCAATGACGCGGTGACGGCGTCATGCAATGAACGCCGCGGGTGAAGATCTCACGGAATAGGTCGAAACGCATCGGGAACGTGTGTTGGACGTAAGTTGGAGCGAGGCTTGCCGGCATGCCGGCTGCGCCTGCGTAAACCGAATTTTCTCCGGCCGTCATGTAAAAAATCAGACCCAGTTCTTGTCCAGGGAAGAGTGGGCCGTTGCTGGTCAGCAGATGTTGAGAGATTGAGATACTCTCTTCGAACGTGACGGGCGGATGGATGCGGGCATATTTGCACGATCTGTAGAAGCGATGGATGTGATCTTCCATGCGGTAAGGCTGTTGGTGAAACGTTCTCATGAAATCAGTGACCGCAGCGCCGAGAACGATTCCAAGATCGTGCATTGGGAGGGCACATTCTGATGCAGGAACAAATTTACCTTTCAAGTAGGCGATCGGTTGGTTCATGAGTACCTTTCGTAAAAGGAAATACAACCGTTGTCATCCCTGTCGAGGTAGGGAACAGTACCCGATAGTTCGGCGCTTCAGGCGAGATTTTGAAGCGGTGTAAGACCCGATCTCTTCTTCAGTGTACGATTCACGCGAGATCGCGACTCCCCCCCCCTCCTCCTGCCCTAGATTTTTGAATGTTCGCCATGTCGAGAAGTTGTCCGAGTTCCCGCGGCTCTCCCCCAACAAAACAGCGGTTGCATACCGAGCCAAATAGTTGCCTGTTTAGCCAAATAGGTACCTGACACCTTTTTTACCCTGTTTTGAGACGGACTTTTCTTTACAGGGGATTCGAGCGAATCTACGCTGTAGCTACACTGCGACAGCAATCCAATCAATTCAACTTGAGAGAACGGAGCGTCCGCATGTCCCAAATTCAACACGATCGACGATCCTTGTTGCGATCCCTTCTGTTTGGTCCGGCAGCATTGTTTAGCATGCAAGCCTTTCATGCCCAACGCTCGAATGCGGCTGCCATCGGTCCGAATGACAAGATTCAAGTGACTGAAATCGAAACGTTTGTCCTCAAGAATTCTTGGGTCTTTGTCAAAATATCGACCGATGCTGGTATCACCGGTTGGGGCGA
Source organism: Pirellulaceae bacterium (assembly GCA_029243025.1). NCBI lineage: Bacteria > Pseudomonadati > Planctomycetota > Planctomycetia > Pirellulales > Pirellulaceae > Pirellulaceae bacterium. The sequence goes on from JAQWSU010000042.1 coordinate 130,881, forward strand.
AATGCTGAAAGACGACGCAAAGGCTTGCGGTGCCGGTGCGTTAGAAGTGGCTGATTACCTGGTCGGTAAAGATCCTCGGCGCGTGACTCATCACTGGCAGGCTATCCACCGCGGAGCATTCTATCGGGGCGGTCCGATCAAGACTGCGATCTCATCAGGTATTGATCAAGCCCTCTGGGATATCACCGGGAAGTGCTACGGTGTGCCAGTTTATAAGCTCCTGGGAGGGCCAACTCGTGAACAAGTGCGGGTCTATGGAAGAGTAAGTAAAGAAACCGGCGTAACCGCAATGAAGGTTGGTCCCGGTGCGTCGCGGACACCGTTTAAATATGTTGAAGGGAAGAAGTTTGTTGATGAGGTTGCCGATCGGTTCAAAGCTCTCCGTGAAAAATATGGCTCAGACGTTGATATCGGCATCGATTTTCATGGAGCCGTTCAGCCACCTACCGCATTGCTACTGATGAAGGCGTTAGAACCTTACCATCCTTGGTTCTACGAAGAAATCGTTCAGGCGCTTAATGTGGATGTGATGGCAGAACTTGCTAAGAAAACCCACATACCAATTGCAACCGGTGAACGCGTCTTCACGAAGTGGGGGTTCAGGGAAATACTTGAGAAGCGGGCGGCAGTGATCTTGCAGCCAGACGTTTGCTATGCCGGCGGCATTACAGAATTGAAGATAATCGCGGGCATGGCGGAAGCCTATTACACGCCTCTGGCCCCACACAATCCTCAAGGGCCCTGCTCGCTCGCGGCGAGCCTACAGATTGCCGCATCGATTCCTAACTTCATGATTCAGGAGCGAGGTGACAATGAATACGCGGACCTGCTCGCCAAACCTCTGCCCCCAGTCAAAAATGGACATCGGCCTATTCCGACGGCTCCGGGGCTAGGAATCACGATCGACGAAGACAAGCTGATGGATCAGGTTGGTGAACCGCAACCCTACCCGGCCCAATTCGATCCTGATGATGGTTCCGTCGTTGACTGGTAGTCGATTGTGACTTTGGTCGTGCTTTAAAAGAAGTGAAGACAAAAAAATGCAGCTAGTTTTTGGGGATCAACCCACGAGGTATCGGCAGCCTGAGGTTTCTCGCCTTCTAATCGGTCAATCTCGAAAAGACTGTGTCCATCCTGCGCTGTTTGTGATGCCGGGTTGAGGCCTAATGGAAGCTTTGGTTGATTGGGCGTGTTGGCGACCCTGCGAAGCCCAGGGTCGTTGGTTTTGCTTTCCGTGCTTTGAATTGTTACCATCAGGAAACAAGGGACGCATTTGATTTTTTTTCGTCGCTGATTCACCTACAATCCTCTCATTCCACTGGAAGAGGAAGATGGCAGAAAACCCCTTTCAATCGCCGGATTCACCATCGCCAGCTGTCGGTGTTATCAGCGGCTCTCACGATGACCTGCGGAAGGTCGCTAAGTTCCAAAAGGGAGTTCTCGTCTGCATTTTGATTCAGCTGGTGGTCGTGTTTATTTGCCTAATTGTCCTGCCTTCGGAATTGGTGATCATTGCCTTGGGAATCTCATCAATTGTTGGAATCGTGAGTGCCGTTTTTGTTTTCCTTTTGTCGGTTCAAGTTTACGGCGTGGCCTTGGGGATTGTATTTGGTGTCGGCTGTTTGCTGCCTTGTATTGGATTGATCAGTTTGTTGGTTGTGAATGGTAAAGCCACTGCTGTGTTAAAACAGAATGGAATCAAGGTTGGCCTGCTTGGCGCAGATCTTTCTTCTTTTTAAATCCGTCATGGGTCGCGGCAGCGCGTTGTTTCGACCTAACTGGCACTTTTGATGGAGAGCCAGCGATGGTGAGTTGCCGGATATCTGCGGTGACTGGGGGGGCGGGCGAATGAATGGTTGGCTGGTGTGAACTCTGTTGGCTTTGCCGAGCGGATCGTATCGGTGAGCTTTTCATCACGAGACGAATGATTGGAATCAGCTTGTCTCGGTGAGTGTCTTATGCGAAATCTTAAAGGCATGCTAGCATTCGTTTGCCCGCCGAAGATCAAGTGCGTACAGTTCTCCAACCAAGGCACAAAGGAGGACGCAAAATGGCTCCCTACGATTCGGACCTATACGAGTTGTTGACCCGAGCGGCCGAGAAGATTTCGGCAGCCAACGATGAAACCATTTCGGCTTTAGCTGCGGCCAATTTGTGGAGGGATGCGGGGCGGCTTTTGATTGAAGCTTCGGCGCGGGCCAGAGAACATGGCGTGGAGTAGGAGTCGGAGATGAATCCGTGTGCTGAACGGAAACACAGTATCTCCGCAGAGGGTTGCTGGGCCGGACAGGTTGTTACTGCCGCAAGGTGACCACTCGTGTTCACAGCGAATCTGCGCGAGATGATGAAAGAGTGAATCCGGCGCTTGCCGCGCGGTATCGTTGGACCCTCATCTGCGACAAGAGCGTTTGGCGACTATTCATCGAGATCGTGATTGCGAATCTCGACAAGTTTGTCAGCTAGTTTTTGTTGTAAGCGATCTACCTGCGATTGGTATGCGGGGACGTTGGCTAAATTGCGAAATTGTTGCGGGTCGGTTTCCATGTTGTACAGTTCGATTCCGTGAGACGCATCTTCTTTGTATTGGATGTAGGCCCATTCATCCTCTCGAAGCAAAAAACCTTTTCGCATGGGCGCGACGCTAAATGCCGTGTCTCGTACTTCATAGTCGGGGTCGTCCAGCATGGGCGAAATGTCTTTGCCCTGTAAACGGGTTGGCACTTCAAGCCCGCAAAGTTTTGAGATGGTTGGGTAAAGGTCGAGTAACTCGGTGAGTGAGTGGCAGACGGCAGGTTGCTTGCCAGGCACACAGATGATCAAGGGGACTTGGCTAGACTCGTCGCGGAGACTGACTTTTGCCCAGAAGTCATGTTCGCCCAAATGGTAGCCGTGATCGCTAGTGAAGATCACAATTGTTTTGTCGACCAAGTTTTCCCGCTGAAGAGCGTCGAGTACTTTTCCGACTTGGCGATCCATGTATTCCACGGATGCGTAATAGCCGCCAAGAGCTTTCTTTTGCTGGCGGATGTCCATCTGCATGTTTGAGCTGGTTTTGTAGTTGATTCCCGCTTTCGGGATGTCGTCCCAATCGCCTGGCTGTTTTTGAGGAAGGCTCAGCTTGCTGTAGGGTTGGAACGATTCGTAGTCGGAGCGTGGAGCCACAAACGGTACGTGGGGGCGGACAAAACCGACGCCGATAAAGAAGGAATCCGCTTGGTGTTCTTCGATTAGCGCACACGCCTTGGCGGCCGTTTTACCGTCTGAGTGGGCCAGGTCGTCGCCGTCCGCTTTGACAACCACGAACGTGTTGCCACCCACGACAGGCTTTCTGCCATCGGCATTACCTTCGAGTGTTTCGCCTGTCCCGCTTGCCCGCCATTCAGGCCCCTGGCTGTTGAATCGTTCTGTCCAGGAAGTCGGATCATCCGCCCCGTCCGTTCCCAGTTCGATTCCTCCGGGAACCCCCATGTGAAAAATCTTACTGACTCGAGCCGTGTAGTAACCTGCATTCTTGAAATGTTCTGCCCAGGTAGCTCGCTCGCCAATTGCCGGGCGAGGGCTTGTGTAACCTAGTACTCCTGTGGCATGAGGGTAGTAGCCGGACATGAACGAGGCACGCGAAGGTCCGCAGTAGGTCCCTTGGCAATAGGTCCGAGTGAAACGCGTGCCACATCTGGCCAACCGATCAATATTGGGGGTGTGGCAGAGCTGATTGCCATAACAGGAAAGAGCGGTAGAAGTGAGATCGTCCGAGATAATAAACAGGACGTTGAAGGGCCGATCTGATGCAGGTGATTTCGCAAATAGCGGATTGCTCAAACTCAATGTCAACAAGGCAAATAAGCAGGGGGAACGCATGCGGAGTCCTGGTTCGGATCGGGGTGAAAGCAAGGGTTCGTGCGCCTCGCCGGATCGTTATTGTAACCTTTTATCGGGCCGTTTGCGGGTTTGTGCGGGTTTGTAAGGAGAAAGGACTGTGTAGCCAAGACCCCGTTTGGGGCTTGAGATCATCGGCTGCGGTCTGTCGGCAGGATGGCGTTTGTTTTTTTTAAACCGTTTCGGCTAAGGCGGCCTTGGTCTCGGAATGCTCTCTTGTTTTCGGATAGAATGATACGAAATGCCATTTTGAAGCAATCAGGGATTTCTATTGAGATGACAATTTGTCTTTTGACCTGCCGTTGGCGCAAACGACTTGCGATGCAAGTTCTATCGCTTTGTCTGTTAATTTCCGGTGTTGCTGCAGCCGATGTCGATCGTTTTTCTGAACTTGTTTTGCCCGCTATAAAAAAACATTGTGCAAAGTGCCATGGTGCCGATGGTGAAGTGGAAGGCGATACGAATCTCCTTGAACTTCGAAGCGACAATTTTCCAGAGAAAGTTGAGCTGCTGCATCGCTTGGTTGAAGTGATTGATTTGGGAGAAATGCCCCCAGAGGACGAGCCGCAACTGGATTTAAAACTTCGGGAACAACTGGTAGCGGCGTTGAAACTGATTCTGCGCGACACGGTCTCCAACCAAATCCCGGGCCAGCGCACGCCAATACGGCGGATGAATCGTTTTCAATATAACAATGCGGTTACCGATCTTTTCGATCTGAAGTGCATTGTATTTACGTTGCCTGAGCGAATGATGCGGGAACATCGAGATTACTTCAAGCCAGAGACTGGCAAGATGGCTGACGTCGTCACGGTCGGAAGCCGTCCTCTTGGTAAATCTCAGATGATCGAACGGCGTTTGGCCGGCGTCGCTGCGTTTCCACAAGATTTGCGAGCGGAGCATGGTTTCGACAATCGGGGGGACCATTTGTCGTTGTCACCGTTGTTAATGGAGGCCTTTTTGAAGCTAGGTCAATCGATTACGCAAAGCGCCGACTTTGTTCCACGTAACGTGGGGAATTGGTCGCATTTTTTTGATCCTCCGGCGAATGGAGGCGATGAAAACGCGATTGTTCGCGATCGACTCGAGCTGTTTTTGACGCGGGCCTTTCGGCGGCCTCCAGATCAGGAACTCTTGGAACGTTACCTGCAATTTGTTTCGCGAAAGCGAGCTTCCGGTGTGAGGTTTGTCGATGCAATGAAAGCGGTTGCGGCCGCCACGATCGCATCGCCACGTTTTATTTATCTCTATGGTCAAGAGGGAGGTGGCGAGAATTCGAAACCGATGGGTGATTATGAACTTGCTTCGCGACTCTCGTTTTTTCTGTGGGGAAGTATCCCCGATCAGGCGTTGCTCGAGGTGGCGAAATCAGAAACGCTGCACCAGCCAGCGGTACTGGATGCACAGGTGCAAAGAATGTTGAAAGATCGGAAGTTGAAGCGGTTTTGTGATAGCTTTCCATCTCAATGGTTGCAATTGGAACGGATTATTTCTTCTGCGCCGAATGTGGACCAATACCCGGGATTTTATTTTCTGAAGTATCGGGACAGCATGCACATGATGCTCGAGCCTTTACTGCTGTTTGAAACTGTGCTGATTGAAAATCTTTCAATCACGCAATTCATTGATTCTGACTTCACCTATCGATCTGGCCTCTTGGAGGAAGCTTATCAAGATCTGGCGACTCCGGCTGAACATGGTGGAAAAAAGGGTGGCGGTGGTGTGGGCGTGCTGAATTTTCGTCGCGTTCCGGTTACGGATCGTCGGAACGGCGGTCTGATCACCAATGCGGCTGTGATGACAATGACTTCCGGCCCGGAGCGAACGCAGCCGATTACGCGGGGCGCGTGGATGGCCGGAGTCATCTTTAATAATCCGCCTGATCCGCCACCAGCCGATGTTCCGCCCCTTGTCGATAAGACTGCCAACGGCGAGCAGACGCTGACCTTGCGAGAACGACTTAGCAAGCATCGCGAACGAGCGGATTGCAGAGGATGTCATGAGAAAATTGATCCGCTCGGTTTTGCTCTGGAAAACTATGATCCCATTGGGGTTTGGCGAGAAACATACGATAACGGTCGGGATGTGGATGCCGCGGGGACGCTATTTCGACGCCACGAATTCAAAAATGTGTCCGAGTTGAAAGATGGTCTGCTTGCCGAAAAAGATCGATTTACTCGGGCGTTAGCCGCGCATTTGCTTGCATTTTCGCTCGCTCGTGAAGTAAACGCCTCGGATCAGTTTGCGCTCGACCAGATTGTTGAGGCGACAGCAAACGATGACTACAAAATGCAGAGCTTGTTGAAACAAGTGATTTTTAGTGAGCCATTTCAGCGCAACCTCGACTTTAAGAATCGGTCAGCTGAACGTTAGTGTTTGAACGGAAGGAGTAGGATGACGATCACATCACGAAGAAGCTTTTTGCGAGGGATCGGCGGCGTGGCCTTAGCGTTGCCCTGGATGGAGACGCTTGCTACCGCCAGTTCGACAGGCAGTGTGCTACAGAGAATGGCACATTTCTACGTGCCGATTGGTGTCGTGCGACGTGGATTCTTTCCTGGAGAGGCAGATCACGTAATTCCAAAAGGGAATTTGGGAAACGTGATGAAGTCGCTTGGAAAGCAAGATCCCTTTTTTCGCGCCGAGTCGCTCCAACAATTTACGCCTACAATGCAGCCGCTAGAGGAGTTTAAGCAGAAGATCAATCTGATCACTGGAATGGATCGGACGTTTCAGCAAGGGACCGACGTACACGCACAATGTGCATCCTGTTATCTGAGTAGTGCCGAACCTTATACGATCGACGGAACGGCTTGGCCGTTGGATCGGACGCTTGATCATCTCGTGGCGGATCAAATAGGCGGTCAGACCCCGTTTCGGACACTTGAATTCAGCTGTAATAGTCACCAGGACAACAAGGAATCGATTTACTTCGATAATATTTCCTGGTTTGGAACCGGGCATCTGGCACCCTCGATTCGCGATCCTCGTGAAATGTATCGCCGATTGTTTTCAACACGCGAAATCGAGAATTATCGCGACGTGACCGATTTGGTGTTGGAAGATGCAAGGTCAATGAAACAGCAGTTGAGTTATCCTGATCGACAAAAGTTTTCCGAGTACTTTGACTCCGTACGCTCCATTGAAAAACAAATGGATCGGCTTGAGGCGATGAAGGCCGATCTCGCCAAAGTCGAATTTGAAGAGCCGGTTGAAGCCCACCTGCCACGAGGTGAGTACATTCGTCTCATGGGTGATCTGATGATCGTGGCTTTGCAAACTGGACTTACCAACGTGACGACGTTTATGGTGGGGCCCGAACGTTGGGATACACCCTACATGTATGAGTCACTCTTTGATAAACCACGTAGCCATCATCATATGTCCCACAATCAAACCAAAATGATTGACGATCTGTTGAAAGTCGATCGATTTCATATGGATCAGTATGTCTATCTTCTAAAAAAGATGGATCAAATTGAAGAGGCGGATGGAACCTCTTTACTTGACAATACGCTGTTCACCTATGGTTCCGGCCTAGGAGATGGCTCCACCCATCAATACAACGACTTGCCGATCATCGTTGCCGGTGGAGGCAGCCGGGTTCAAGCGGGGCAACACATCAATATGCCGGAAGGCACTCCCTTGGCAAACCTGTGGCTGACGCAGGCACGACTGATGGGAGTGAAGATGGACCGCTTTGCGGATAGCACCGGAGTGGTCAAGCCGATGCTGGCGGCAAGCTGAAATGGAGATTGGTTCACAACAGCCGGTGGTTGATACCGGCCTGTGATTCAGGGGGGAATCGAATTCTCCCGCCCAGCAGCGTTGTCATTGATTGTTGCTGATCGTATTTTGACGGAAAGCAGCTGCCTAGACCGTTTTGCCCAGGCTAACAGAAGGTGTGGAGCCAAGCTGCGAGGATATCGGTGTCTTGCACGGATCCTGCGGCTGCCAGATAGCCGTCCGGGCGGACGACCAGGAGGCCTGATGCGGACAATCCCAGTTTGCCGATCGACTCTTGATCGGTGATCCCCTGTCCGCTGCCGTTCGCGTGAGTTTCATCCGCCAAATCGATGGCAAGGATCGACGATTGAAGCTTAGGTTCCAGCTCACTGCGAAGTTGTTCTGCCAGTTTGTTGGAGGCATTCCAGCTAAGCACGACCGCATGCCCGCCGGCTAGCTTACTGTACAGCGTGTCGGATTTACCGTCTGGGGTTTGCCAGCTAATGTCACGTACGCGGTCACCTCGCCGGGTGCCAAGATGATCTCGTCGTTGATCTTTTCCTGCAATCGGACTGTCGGGGTAGGCCACGGTGAATTCGGCCATGTTCTGCCTCGCTAGTTCTTGCGTCCACTGAAATTGCAGGGCAATCTTAGCCAGGTTGTTCCGTAACAACTGCAGGACTCGTGATTCAGTCGTTACCATTTTGGTAACACGCGACGTTGTCTCCACCACTTTGTCACCGACTTTGCTTCGTTCAAGCGAATAGCTTTCAAGTAACGTGTTTGTGAGAGAGGCTCGTTGTGACCAAGCTAGTTTCCAGGCGAGGTTGCAAGCATCTTGAATGCCGGTGTTCATCCCTTGGCCGCCAGCCGGGCTGTGAACGTGAGCCGCATCGCCCGCAAGGAAAGCGCCGCCGATTCCATATTGGTCCACTTTTCGCTCATTGATTCGGAATTCTGAGAGCCATGTAGGGTTCGAAATTTTGATGTCCCCGGCCCCTCGCTGATTAAGCATTTGTTGGATTTCTTCCAGAGTCGGGTCGACTGGCTCCGCGTCTGGATCCGTAAGTGCTTCTTCGCCAACCACTCGCCACGTGTCTTGCTCGAAGTGAAACAGAATGATCGCTCCCGCTCGACTCCAGAAAGCTGCCACTTCGGATTCGGGCAGGTTGCCTTCTGCCTTTACATCGGCGAGTATCCAACGTTGATTTTGTTTTCTACCGGGAAATGATAGATTCAGATTGTGCCGAACGAGGCTATGCGCGCCATCGCAACCGGCAAGGTACCTCGCATGGATCTGTTCGCAATTTCCGGCTTGGTCGCTAATCTCGCATTGGACTCCGTTGGCCTGTTGTTGAAACGATACCAGTTCGACGCCCCGTCTGATCGCTTGCTCTCGGTCAAGCAAATGTTGCTCTAACAATTGTTCGGTTTTGTTTTGCGCCAGCAAGACGCCGGTGCCAAACTTGCCATCGGTTCCTTCGAAATCAATCGAAGCAAATGGCTTGCCTTCGTCAAACAGAGTTGCTTTGCGAACAGGCCTGCCGATTTGCAGGAATTGATTAGCGTCCATACATAGATCAAGTAATTCGAGCGATCTTCCCCAGATAACAAGCGCTTTTGATTTGTCCGATCTCTCGAGACGACGCTCAATGATCATGAACGTGATTCCCATGCTTTCAAGTTGCGCCGCAAGAGCCAAGCCAACTGGTCCTGCGCCGGAAATCAAAACTTCAATGTCATGGGGCATCGTTCATTCCTTTTTAAAATGCATGGATGGCGAATTGTCGATTTAGGGTGAACAATATTGGGAGGAAGGGTGAACAAGGTGCGTTCGTGGCGTCACGTGAGCAACACCAGACGAGATCGTTCGATTGCTCATTGTCATCGCTCAGTCAGACCAAGGGTAGCTATCGAATCAGAATTCTTGTTGAGCTCGAAGGGATGAAATGAGATGCTGTAGCATGAAGCTGTCCCAAAGAATACATTTGCCGCGACCGCTTTTCATTGAAATTTAGGGGTAAGTCAGATTGCAATGAGAATCTTTTTATTGGGTCTCACTTGTGTATCTTGTCGCCGAGGGGCGATTGGCCTGGTCTGTCGTACCTTTTTTGATTCATGCATTCTGTGAATGCAGTTTTGAATGGTCTGTTTCCGATATCAGATATTCCTCGAAAAGAGTTCACTCGTGAAAAAATGTCATCCGGTTTATGCCACTGTTGCGGGCTTTTGCTTAATTGCAATCGGCTTATCGTTGTGTCGCTTTGCCTACGCCCCCTTGATCCCATCGATGATCGATCATCATTGGGTAACAGCTTCTGGAGCCGGCTATTTAGGCGGGTTCAATTTTCTTGGCTACTTGATTGGGTGTGGGGCTGCCTTGTTCTTGCCAAGGCGGATCGGCGTCACCTTGTTGATGCGTTTTTCTCTTGTATTAGCCGTCGTTGGCCAATCGATGTGTGTCTGGGATCTAGGCTTTGCCTGGTTGGCGTTGGCGCGGTTCCTGGCCGGATTGGCGGGCGCCTCTTTGGTGATTCACGCGCCGGAGGTGGTGTTAAAACATATTTCAGAGCGTTGGAAGACGGTTGTAAACGGAGTAGTCTTTGCTGGAGCTGGGGCGACTATCGTTTTCGTATGTCTGTTATTGCCGACGTTTCTAGCGATTTCTGTCAACGCGGGGTGGATGTTTGAAGCCGGTTTAACGCTGATTGCAGCGGTGATCGCCTGGCCGATTGCTCGATCAACTGAGCCGCTGGCTGGGGAAAAACAAGCATCACTTCCCAAATTGGAACGGCCGACAGCGTTCGCCCTTTTGCTGATCGGAATAGCGTATTTTCTCGCTGCGATCAGTATCACGCCGCACACGCTATTCTTGCCTGACTATCTTCATAATCGATTTGGAACAACGGCCGCGGTCAGTAGCCGCTTGTTTAGTCTTGTCGGTTTGGGATCCCTTGTCGGAGCCCTAACCAGTGGAGTGATTGCTCGATTGTTAGGTACTCAATTGGCGCTGATGATCAATTATCTGCTGGGAGCGGTTGGCGTCTTGATGGTGCTTGTGTTTGCCAACGTGACTCTGATTACCGTGTCCGCGTTTCTGATTGGTTTTTTTCTTTTGTGCTGCGTTCCGCTAACATCGGTACGTTGTCGTGAGATTTCGGGCAGAATTCGAGCCTCTCACGATTGGGGAGTTCTTACGTTGATGTTCGGGGTGGGATTGGCAGTTGGAAGTTATGGAATGTCCGGATTGCTTTCACGAGGTGTGTCGTATTATCGGTTGTTTGTCATCGCACAGGTCACGTCGCTTGCTTCTCTCTTGCTTTCGATTTGGCTGTTGAAGGGCACACATCAACAGACAACCTCCGATTCGTTGACGGAGGCCAGACAGCATGAGGCAGCGGACTAATATTTCAAGTTGCGTTACTTTAGCTTAGGAAGGATGGGCCGAGCGAAGATAGGATGCGTTTCACAAGGGGCACGGGTTAATCGTGGTGGGCATTGGGCTGCGGAAGAGTCGCCGAGGCATAGTTGATCTCAACGTATCAGCGTCCAATTTGTGGTGAAAGGAATTTACGAACTCGCTCGTTTTGATCCGTGCCTGCCACGGATATTCGGGGAAAGAAAGCCGATAGTTATTCCGGCGGTAGTGGCGCTTCACTGAGATCGGCCGGAGTGTTTGAAAAACGATTTTCGGATGGGTTCAACGGTTTGGGAGGTGCCCCTGGCGTTTGACCGATGGCGCGTACCAGTTCAATTTGGCTCCGATTGTGATTTGCGACGGCGTTCGTGTAGTCGTCCAGCGATGTTTGCAAAGCGGTGATCGACTGTAGCAATTCCAATGGCAGCCCCTCTGCTTCTTTGACACGTTCGAAATTGAGTCGATTGCTGCGTTCAGCTTCTTGCGCCCCTTGCATGGCGATGCGAACTTGTTCTCGATATCCGGCCACATTGCTCGCGGCCGTGACAATTTGTGCAGCCACATTATCGCGGGCTAGCTGAAAACGGATTTGAGCCTGACGGAATTGACTGCGGCTACGGTTTCGGTCGGCCCTGTTGCCGTAACCGACGTTTTCAAGTTCCCAAACAGCTTGTAGGTCGATGTCGCTTCGACCGGCTTGGTTTTCGAATTCTGTTGCCTGCCCTCCACCGAATGAACCCCCGCTGGCTCCAACCATCACGTTGGGTAACCAAGGTCGCCAACGTTCTTGAGCCACACGTCCAGCCGTGGCAGCAATTAAAGCGTTTGACTGCGCCAATTCGGGACGTGTGGACATCCCAAGGGCGATCAGTTCTTCAATCGGAGTCGTTGGATCGACGAGTTCGATGACGGCAACTTTTTCTTCAGCAGGAGCGAGCTTCAAGGACGCGTCAAGGCGAATGAGTCGCACGAGTTCTGCGCTGGCAACGGCGATTTGACGCTTTGCCTCATCCACAACTCGTTCTTGCATCGCAAAGGCGGCTTTCGCCCGACTTGCATCTGCTTCACTGCCCGCACCTGCTTGTGCGAAATCTGTTGTGAGGCGTAATAAGGTCCGATTTGCCGACAGGACCACCTGAGCATTCGCCAGTCTTCCGTAAGCTTCTAGCAAGTTGAAATAGGCGAGGCCAATTGTGGATAACGAGTCGTTAAAGACGCGACTACGGTTAGCCCGTTGGGCAGCCAATAAATTGTTGAATACCTGGGGTTCAAAGATTGCATCGGATAGCGATAAATTGACGATCATACGGGGCGGACCACTTGCTGCACCCGTGAGCGGGGCTGTACCAAGGCCGGCTCCGCCACCTACAAAGAGTGAGTTTCGACTCACTTCCAGAATGTTTCCTTCCGTTTCTTGCAGGCGGCCATCATGTTTGTTCCAGCCAACCGCGAATCGTAAGGATGGTAGCCAGGCTGTTTTGGCAGCCAAAAATTCCGCCTGAGCTTCAATGACGCGTTCCCGCGCAAGTCGGATTTGCAGATCAGAAGCGCCGCCAAGGCCCAATGCGTTCGCGAGATCGATCGGATAGTGCGTGTCTTCGATGGGCGAGATGGATCGAGGGAGAGCGGTGATTTCCTCGGGGGAGTCGGAATTCTCCCAAGGGAAATTTAGCGATGTTGATCTTATTGTGTTTGGACGGGAGGGTGTGCCTTCTGGAAGCGTCTCCTGGTGAGAAATCAGGGCGACGGCCGTCAGGTCCGTCATCGGAAGTGTCGGTAGCCGTTTGATCGGTGATGTTGACTTGATCGATGAATCATCGACAGAACCGTGATTGGACGGCTGGGAAGGACGCTGAAATGAAAGATAGGAGCGCGTGGTCTGGCATCCGGTCAAAAGGCCAGTAAGTGCGAGAGTTAACCCGAGGAAACCGAGGCCTATCGAAAAATGGAGTCGCCGTTTGAAACAATCCATGTTATTCACGTTTCAATCCGTTGAAAGCGCTGAGTGATTTTTCGAGTGATTGTCTGATGAAAGTGCTGTTTCAGCTGCTACTGATGCTCCGGGATGGAAACGATCGCCTTGCCATAATCTCCAGGTTTGAGGCGGCGATCGCCATTGTGATCAGCAGTATTATCAAGGTCGACTTCAACTTGCATCATCTGAGCACCTTCTGCGAGGGATCTCGCAAGTCGACTTACTTGGCAAGTTATCGATTGGTCGGGGAGTCCGCGGATGTTGTGAATCTCGACAGGCTGTCCAACTTCAATGTGGTTTGCGTGGTCCGCCATGACCATCATCAAGCCCCGTAAGCGATCAGTCCGGACCAGTACGAGTAAGGGGGGCATGGTGGCGGACGGCGTCTGGACCAGATCCCCTCGGTCAATCCCGCGGCGCATGATTTCACCGGCAAAGGGAGCCTTGATGTCAAGGTAATCGACCATGACCGCAGCCTTTCGCTCTTCTGCTAAAGCCACCTCAACGGCGGCTTGAGCAGCCTGGGCGTGAGCGGTTGCAGCTTGGACGTCGGCCTTGATGCTGTTTCGTTCAGCCTGGGCGGATGAATGGGCAAATTCTGCTTCATCCAGTTTGTCTTGCCGGAGAGCCCCCGAACCAACTAGCCGTTGGTAGCGTGCTAATTCTTTGGCCTTGAGTTTTTCCACCGCTTCGCTTGCCAGCAATTTGGCTTGAATCGCCGTGACATCTGCTTGTTGACTGGCGAAGTCGGCGCGAGCCTTTTCCACCATTTTTTGTCGCCGGGTAAGTTCTGCGTTGAGTTCGGGTACCCGCAGCTTCACTAAAACCTGGTTTTTCTTGACGGAATCTCCAATATCAACCAAGACCTCGTCGACAAATCCCTCCACACGGGACATGATTTCGGCTCGTTCAAATCCCCGTAGATGAATGGGAACGGTAACCTGTTCGTCCGCTAGGCTGAAGTGGCCGTTGATTGAGATCAGCGCAGTAAGAATTGCCAGTAGGAGTGACTTGTGCATTGAATTTCAGTGGGTTGCCGGGGTGGGGATGGGAGCGGGATTTGTGGCGGAGCCGGATTTGAAAATAACGTACAGGCAGGGTACGACGGCGAGTGACAATAGGGTGGCTCCGATGACACCTCCAATGATCGCCCTGGCGAGCGGTGCGTTTGCCTCGCCGCCTGCAAAGCCAATGGCCATTGGGAGTAACGCTAGCCACGTGGTCATCGAGGTCATTAGAATCGGACGCAGGCGGACTTTTGCTGCATCGATGATTGCCTCACGGATGTCGAGCCCTTCGTCAACACGTCGATTGGCAAAATCCACCAGCACGATTGAATATTCGACCACGATTCCCACCATCATGATGATGCCCATGAAGGACATGATTGACAGGTGGGAACCGGTTATTTGAAGCGCCGCCACAACTCCAATGAATCCCAAAGGGACGGTGAGCAAAACGACCAGCGGGTCGATGAAGCTACGGAATTGGGCCACCATTACGAGATAGACAAGGATTGAGGCGATCATCAGGCCTCCTCGGAACTGCTGGAAGGAGTCTCGCATGGAACGCACCTCGCCCATCATGCGAAAGGAAACACCTCGGAAGCGGTTGGCGTCAGTAAACGGCTGATTAGCGGAAACGTCAGCCGATCCGGTTCCCAAACGAAACAACTCGCCTCGCTCGTCACTATCCGGCTGAGCGCCCATGGCTTCGAGTTTTTTCTCGATGGCGGATACAACTCGCCCCACGTCGTAGCCTCGAAGGGTGTTGACGTAAACGTCTGTTACCCTGGAAATGTTTCGATGGTTGATGACGGCGGGCCCGGAGGACCGGTGGATTTCAGCAATGTTGCCGAGGCGGCATGGGCCTTTGTCGGTGTTTCCCACCGGAATGTTCTCGAGAGTTTCGATGCTGTCGAGATCTTGTTCGCGGTATTGGACTCCAAAGAAGTAGTGATTTCCTTTTGCCTTATCGATCCAGAAGGAGGGCTGAAAGTTAACCGAACTGTTGGTCGCGGCCACCAGATTCTTCATGACTTGATCTGGATTTAAATTCATTCTGGCCGCCAATTCGCGATCCATGTTGACTTCTAATGTGGGGAAATCGATCCGCTGGGCGATCCTTGCATCTGCCGTTCCGGGCACCTCCGTTGCCGCCTGCTTGATCAATTCAGCAACCTCCTGGGCCACTTCCAGGTTCGAGCTTTGGACTTGAAAATGAATCGGAGATGGTTCGCCCATGTTGAGGGCGGCGCTGAGCATACCTCCAGTGTCAAACGAGAATTCAACGTCAGGAAATTGCGAGTTCAACTCAGTGCGTAGCACCTCGACGTATTCAAAAATACTCGGACTGCCAACTTTGCCTTTCGTTTGAATCAGCATGAAAGCATCCATCGACCCCGAGTTGGGGGTGTAGGCTGCAGGCCAATCCATCAAGACACCAATATTGGACACGAGTAATTGGAGATTTGAGTCGGGTTTTTCCTCGCGGCCGATAGCAAAGGCAGGATCCGCCTCGCCGAATGTATTGACGATTACATCTTCGATCTGCGCAATTCGTTCCTCGGTTCGTTCAATGCGAGTTCCTGTGGGCATACGGACAAAGATCGAGAGTTGACCTGCATCCATCGCTGGAAACAATTCACGACCCGTATGTCGAACCATGATGAAACAGGCTATCCCGAATGTGAGCAAGGCAAGCAGCACGACCGGGTAGCGAAACCCAAGTAGCCAGGTCAGAAACCGTTCGTAGCCGACGGCCAGACGGCCTTGAGTAGGTTCTTTATGGGACGTATTGTGCAGATACTGAGCGCAGTAGGCTGGAACCAGAGTGATCGCGATCAAATAGGATGCGAAGATTGCGATGCACGCCGCCGTGGCTAGGGGCAGAAACAAGAAACGGGCTAATCCAGACAAAAAGACCACAGGAAAAAAAACAATCGCAAAGGTGAGCGTGGAAACAAGCATTGGGAGGGCGACTTCGTTGGCTCCATCCAAGGCTGCGTTGAAGGGTGATTTTCCCATCTGCGCGTGGCGAACCACGTTTTCCAGCACGACAATCGATTGATCAACTAAAATCCCAATTGCCAACGCCAAGCCGCCTAGCGTCATGGCGTTCAACGTGTCGCCCGTGAAATACATACCAAAGATGGCAGCCAGAAGGGCCAGTGGAATCGCCAGGACGATCACAAAAGTAAAGCGTAGGTTGCGGAGGAATACTAGGACAACGACACCGGCCAGTACGGCGCCAAGGCTGGCGGCAATTTGAAGCGCTCGATTTCCCTCTGCAACGCCTATCGATTGGTCCATTGCTACGCTTAGAACCAAAGATCCCATTTTGGGGTCCTCGGCACGCTCGACTTTTAATCGCTGCTCAATATCTCTTAATTGTCGTTTAATCTGGCGGACAATTTCGATCGTGTTGGCGCCCGGTTGCCGGTAGATCGGGATATAGGCTTTGCGGGAGCCGTTAACGCGTACGATGTTCGTCTGGATCTGAGAAGCGTTACGAACGTCTCCCACGTCCCGCATCAGGACGGGATGTCCATCGACCAATTTGATGGGTACATCATTTAGTTGAGATACTTGGTCGACGTTGGCATTGGTGAAGATCTGAAGCTCTTGCTGACCAATCTTGATACTGCCCGCTGGAATTAGCACGTTCTGTTTCAATAAGGCCTGTTGCACATCAAGGAGTGACAGTTGGTGGGCTTCAAGTTTCTCGGGATCGACATAGGCGAGAATTCGACGAAGCTTGCCTCCGTAAACCGCAGGTGCAATCACGCCTTGGATGGATTGCAGCTTATTTCGAAGCTCATAATAGGCGATGTCATAAAGCTCCTGCTCATCCATTTGATCATTGGAAACGACGACAAGACACAAAGGGACCGACGCCGTCGGATCAAAAGGCATCACCATCGGTGGAATGGTTCCGGGTGGGAGATAAAACATGTCACTCATGGCGTAACTGGACACTTGCGACATGGCGGTGTCCATTGAAATTCCATCCCGGAAAAAATCCTTGACGATGCAAACGCCCTGCATCGCCTTGGCTTCCTGGTGCGAGATTCCCACGGACTGCCCAGTCCAGCGTTGCAGGCGACTCATTATGTCTTTTTCCATCACCTCCGGTGGCATGCCAGGATAGAAGGTGACGATCTGCACGGCAGACGTGTCGAATTGCGGCAGAAGGTCTGCGGGCAATTTGGTGTACGTGTACCCCCCCAAGACGACAAGGGCCAGTCCTACGACGATGATTAGATACGGGTTTTGAAGGGCAGACCGTATCATGATTTAATCCAGTTCGGGAGACACTTGCAAAAACGGCACGTTCGTTAAAGTCTCATCGACGAGTTTGCCCTGGGTAAACAGGAAGTTTCCGCTGGTTGGCACAACCGAGATAGAACGTAATATTTGGCAGGCTTTCGTAGACTGCCGCGATTGTAGGCTGTTTTTATGTTTGTGGGCCGTTTTTCTTCGCCAAACTACCAAGATTTGAGCTGAAAAGAGTCCTCGGAAAGCACCACCTTCGCTAAAGGAATCAGACGCACGCATCGAATGGTGGGGGAAGGGAGTAAAGAGCTAATTTGTCGGCTGAGTGCGTGACCAACATCAAACAGGAAGCTCAGGTCGATTTCGAGATGGGATTCGCGGTTTGGCGGACCCGCCGAAAGTCGCAAAACGGGCTCAGGCAAAACAAACCCCGAGCAACTTTGGTAAAGAATTCACGGTGAACTGAGAGGATCAGTAAGCGGAGTTGATGCTGACTCGACTCGCGTAACCGAGGCTGATCCAGATACCGAACAACAGATCAGGTTGACTTGTAAGTTCGGCGGGTGTCGTGGCGGGTTAGAAAGGGCCTGGGACCGTCGCGATTTAACGATCAGCGTCGTACTTTCGCGTAGACGCTGCAGGTAAAAAGACTGAGGACAATCCAAGTCAGGCAAGCGGATGGTTCTGGCGTGCTCATTGGATCGGATTCTTCAGGATCAATGATATAGGTTTCCCCTGGATATTCATGCTCCGTGTCGTCGCCAACTGACACACTAATCGCGCTCTCTGTTTCGGTTGCAACGTATGGATAACTCAAGCCCGCCGTATCAAGGGGCGCGACTGAGAATAGCAGCCATTCGGCTGGTGCTAGGTATTGAGCGCTGTGGTCGGTTGTTGAGAATGAGAGCCCGTTTGAATTGATGCCGGTTGTACCCGGATCGAACGCTAATTCGGCCAGGATAACAGCTTGGTGTGTCATTACGGTGGAATCAAAGTTGAAACTACCGGTTAGCGTGGCATCGCCCATGGTGACGCCATTGGAGGCATCTTCCACGTTGTAAGTGGTGATGAAGTAAGCCGTCTGAATGCTTGCTTCTGCTTGGAAAGGGCTTAACAAAATGGTTGCGACTGCAAGGTGTAGGAGATATCTCATCGGTGTGACTGCGCTGCACAAGGGTTGGAGTTTTGTGAAATCACGCTGGGCGTTGCAGGGATCTTGCTGAATGCAAGCTGTAGTGGACAAAGTGTTTCGCCCTCAATCGAGTATGCTTTGAGGCGGATCGTCCTTCAACCGGAAAAATTGAAATAAACTTACTTGCGGACGATTCCTGAAGTACGAAAAGAACGGTAAACGCGATTCGGGAGTTGAAGTGAATACGAAGCTGTTTGTTGCGCCGCAACAATCGGTCGATAATGCACGGCAGCGATGTTGTTGGTGATCGGATTCTTAATCGTTTGTGTCGAGATGCTTGATCGTGGCGTTGGCGCTCTGTCGGACGAAATCTTCCGAGTCTAATTTTGCGATTACGAGAACCTGTGGTAGCAGTTGATAAGCTGTCGCGCCCCAGCTGCGGATTGCGAGGAGGGCTGCAGCTCGTACGTCGGCCTCTTCGTGTTCTAAAAGTTGAGCGTAGTGTCGTAGCAATTGACGACTGGTGACGGTGAGTTTGGGCAATATTGTGATGGCGACGATCTGGAGCTGCTTGGGGGTGTCGTCCGAGAAAAGGGATTGCACCTGAGGTACGGCTTGCTGAGCGCGGGTTCCAAGCGTCGCTAGTGTTTCGAGAGCTGTAGCTTGGTTGATTGGATCGCTTGACATTAAGAGTCCTGCCAGAAGGCGCACTGCCCTGGGGTCGTGCCGAGCCACTCCTTTTGCGGCCTCACGCACAACTGCATGACTCGAATGGGAAAGGCAACAGCGAAATTGATGTTGAGCTGCCTCGGAACCACAAAGATGAGCTAGGGTACGCAGGCAACGAACTTGTTGCAGGGTGGAGCCGCGATTGGGGCCTGTCGTGATCTCAATGGTAAGTGATGTGACGGGGGCCTCGGCTGGCAGACCAATCGAAAGTAGATGCGTTTCAGCTTGTTCAGAAGACATCCAATTGTCGTGAATCAGTAACTTTGTCAGCCCAATGACGGCTTGGGGTTCCTTGAGTAACGTCCATTGACTGTACAGGGCATTCGCGCGAACCACCGGATGAGGGTCGTTGGCCAGCCGCTCAGTAATCTCTCGCGTTTTTACGGCGTTGGGAAAGCAGTGGGCCAGACAGGTTGCGGTGGCGGATCTTACATCGGCATCCATATCTTCTGCGGCGGCACTAAGCTTTTTAAGCAATCCGTTGGGGGGCCTGTTGGCGGATAAATCGATTCGCTCGATCGTTTCGATCGCTTTCCATCTTACGACGCTGTTTTCGTGTGTTATTAATTTGCTTAAGGGTTGAATTGCCGAAGTCGAATGAGCGACGAAATGATCGCAGGCGGCTTGGATGGCAGCCTCGCTGTACACCTCGGATGCGACGATCAGATCATTGGCCATGCGCTCGAAAGTGATCGCCGGAGCGGCGAGGGTCGGTGTGCCGCAGCAAAAAACGATTAACGTGAGGGCAGAGGCAAAAAGCCGGAGGCCTTTTTGGCTTTGAATTTGGGCCGGTAGCTGGTCGATCGGCGGGAATGTTGGTGGGTTGTCCATATTGATCTAACGAGATGATCAGGCGATTAATTGATCGACGACGTGTCCGCCAACGTTCGTGAGTCGCAAGTCGAGTCCGCCAAACGCCTTCGATAGGCGGGTATGATCAAAACCGAACAAGTGCAACAGGGTTGCGTGAAAATCATTAATGTGAACCGGGTCTTCGATTGGGTTCCAGCCGAATTCATCCGTTTTGCCGACGACCTGTCCGCCTCGGATGCCACCCCCTGCCATCCAAGCGCTAAAGGCGTTCGGATGGTGGTCGCGACCGTCGGTTCCCTGAGCAAGTGGTGTGCGACCGAATTCTCCTGAAAATACAACAAGCGTTGAATCAAGGAGCCCTCTTGCTTTGAGGTCTTGAAGCAATGCAGCGAGCGGTTGGTCGGCCATTCTCGCGTTGTATTCGAGGGCGCTATGGAGGCTGCCGTGTTGGTCCCAGGAAGCATGCATGAGAGTGATAAAGCGAACGCCTCGTTCAACCAGTCTTCGAGCTAACACGCAGTTGCGCGCAAACGATTGATAAACCCCTGGCCCACCACCAATCGAGGATTTGACATCTGTCGGTTCAGAGCGATCGACGCCATAAGCCTGGAGTGTGGATTGCGTTTCGTCTGAGAGGTCGAGTACATCCGGCGCTGCCATTTGCATTCGAAATGCCAATTCGTAGGAAGCGATTCGACTGGCAATTTCATCATCTCCCAATCGTTCTTGTTGTCGCTGATTCAAACTGCGAATTGCCTTGAGACTCGCTGCCTGAACCGCCCGGGAAATGCCGGGGGGGTTGTTCAAGTTTAGGACCGGTTCGCCTTTGTTCCGTAAGACAACGCCCTGGTAGGTCGATGGCAAGAAGCCGTTTGTCCAATTTGAAGTTCCCCCGCTGGCACCGCGGCCTGCTGTCAATACGATATAGCCTGGCAGTTGTTGCGATTCGTTGCCCAGCCCATACAGTACCCAGGATCCAAAGCTGGGGCGTCCGAAACGGGGAACTCCGGTACTGAGCATCAACTGAGCGGGATGGTGATTAAAGGCCTCGGTGTGCATGGAGCGAACCAGGGCAATATCATCAACACAGGTAGAGAGATGGGGAAGTAAATCCGAAAATTCCGTTCCGCACTGACCGCGAGGCGCGAATTGTCGTCGACTGCCAAGCAGCTTGGCGTCTTTTTTTATGAAAGCGAAACGGACATTCTTGGTGAACGATTCAGGCAGTGATTCGCCGTTTCGTTCATTCAATACCGGTTTGGGATCAAAGAGTTCAAATTGGCTGGGCCCACCCGCAGCGTAAACAAAAATGCATTGTTTCGCGCTGCCTAGAAAGTGTGGCGGTCGACTGGCAAGCGAACGGGTTGGCTCGTTGGCCACGGCCGAATCACGGGAGAGTAGGTCGAGCGCGGCAAAAGCTCCCAATCCGCTGGCCGAGGAGGTGAGGAACTGGCGACGGGATTGTTCAAAGGTATTTCCTAGCATGCCTTGCGTATCCAACAAAAGTATTGCTTCCTGAAAACTACTAAACAGGGGTCCTGATAGTCGAGTCGATTAACGGTCAATGGACGACTCGGTGGTTAGCATGGTCGTTGTCTCACTAGTTGCGATTGATAAACCCATCCAAGTTCATCACGGTGCGGGCGACGGAAATCCAGGCCGCCAGTTCGAACTCACTCACTGGAGCGGGTGGTGTCGTTCCAGTCAGGATCTCCCTTGCGAGTCCCGGGTTGCTTTCATAGACGTGTAAGCTGCTCTGATAAAGTTCCGTGAGATCGTCGAGTTCGCCTGCTGTCGGGCTGCGTGACAGCCCAATCGTGTAGATCGCAGCGGCAATCTTTTGGGGTTGGCTGAGATCTTGGGAGTTCCGTGGTTGAACCGCTCGTAACGCGAGGTGTTTTGCGCACTCCATGAAAACGGGGTCGTTCCACAGGGCTAACGCCTGCAACGGCGTATTCGATCGCTCGCGCCGTGTGCAGGTCGTGTTGGAGTCTGGAGCATCAAATAAAGACAGCATGGGGTAAGCTGAGGTTCGTTGAAAGAATGTGTAAACACCGCGGCGATATCGATCGCCACCTTCGCTGGCTTGCCATGGACCGCGATTGATGACATCCACAAAAGCAAGTTCAACGGTGCCGGGTGGTAATGGTGGGTAAACACTCTCACCATGAATTCGTGGGTCCAAGAGCCCGCTGGTCGCAAGCGCCAGATCTCGTACTGTTTCTGCGTTGACGCGTAAACGATTTTGACGAGCCAGCCAGTGGTTATTTGGATCAATTTCGAGAAGCTCAGGCCGAATCGCGGAAGACTGTTGGTAGGTTGCTGAGTTGACGATCAGGCGATGCAATTGTTTGACGCTCCAGTCGTTTGCGACGAAGCGGGAGGCAAGCCAGTCCAACAGCTTGGGATGAGTTGGGAGGGTTCCCTGTGAGCCAAAATCCCGATCTGAATTGACAAGGCCATGCCCAAATAACATTTGCCAAAAACGATTCACTGTGACACGAGGTGTGAGGTGATTGTCCCTCGCGAGAATCCAACGCGCTAAGTCCAGTCGATCCGGTGTCGTTCCACGGGCGCGAAACGTATGAAGAAAGTTGGGAGTGTCAGTCGCGACTTCGGCTCCTTTTTGGAGGAACTCCCCGCGCAGGTGGACATGGGTGGGACGCAGTGCATCACGCTGAGCGAGTCCAATGCCTGTGCCGTGTGCGAGTTGAGGTGGGTTTTGACTAAGTTTCGACAGGAGTTGCTCGACCTCCATGACGCGAGAATTTTTGGAGATTAGAAAGTCGAGTTGTGCAGTTTGTTGTTCGGCCAGGCGATCTTCGGTCGGGATGCTCGCAATGGCCAAAAATGCTTCTAAGCGAGGATCACTGGCCAGGAGAACGACTTCCTGCACATCGAGTGCTCGCTGGTAAACGCGCACTTCATCGATTTGGCCATGAAAGAAGCCGCCCTCTCGGCGGCTACCGATTCGCCAGGGTTGATCAATGGCGAAATCTCCCGCAAGCTGATCGAAGTGTACATCTTGAGGCTGCGGCTTACCGTCGATGAAAATCTGGATGCCCGACGCCTTGCGGCTGCCGTCATATCGCATCAGCAGATGCTGCCATTGTTCTTCAGCGATTTTCGTTTTGGTGGTTACCTTGATCGCGTCCTGTGGCCAAGTGTCAACCAGGTGGACCTCCAGGATCCCGTTGTTGACGGTAAAGTCAATGCCGCGGAAACTAGCCGATTCGTTCATTTTGGTGACAATCGCACCAATTCCGCCACGGTAGTAGCACCATGCCGAAATCGTCACTGGATGATGATTGGGTTGCGGGATTTCCTTTACCGTGAATTCGATCCGGTCGTTGCTGCCATTAAAATCAATCGCCCGACCTTGGTTCGATGGAGTGACGCGTGGAGCCTGTTCCCCTAGGAATTTTGCTTCCTTTTCATCTACCCTGTTTTTCAGCGGCTGTTTACCGTCAAAGGTGAAGTGTGCAATCGCTTGCAGGTTGTTGAGGCGAGACGTTTGCTGTGAATTTTTTTCCAGCCATTCCGCTTCCAGCTTCTCAGCTTGATGTTCAATGGTGACTTGAAGCTCCTTCAGCTCTTTTTCGGCTGTTTCCGTCGCGACGGCGTATTGACGTTTTTCGCGTTCGAAATCAGCCAACTGGGCACGTGTTGGTTCAAGCTGGAAGTTGGTTTCGTCCGAGCTGTTAAAAAATGCATAGAGTTGATAATACTCATGCTGAGTAATCGGGTCGTATTTGTGAGTGTGGCATTGAGCACACTCGAAGGTTAGGCCAAGCCAGACGGTTGAAACGGTATTCGTGCGGTCAACGACTTGTTTGACACGGTCCTCTTCTTTGTCGATACCGCCTTCTCGGTTGGTTAAAGTGTTGCGGTGAAAACCTGTCGCCAGTTTGACGTCGGGCGTTGCTCCGGGAAGAAGATCTCCGGCGATCTGTTGTTCGGTAAATTGATCGAATGGCAAG
Source organism: Pirellulaceae bacterium (assembly GCA_029243025.1). Classification (NCBI taxonomy): domain Bacteria; kingdom Pseudomonadati; phylum Planctomycetota; class Planctomycetia; order Pirellulales; family Pirellulaceae; species Pirellulaceae bacterium. The sequence continues at coordinate 154,804 of JAQWSU010000042.1, forward strand.
TCACGATTGATGGCTCGGATTACCCAGTCCCGCCACTGGTAGGCGTGTGGGCGCGGCTCATCTTTTTCGTAGCCGTCGGAATCCGCGTAGCGTGCTAGGTCCAACCAGTAGCGACCCCATCGTTCGCCATAGTGGGGTGAGGCCAATAGTTTTTCCACGAGTTGCTCGTACCAATTCGGTTGGGAGCAAGCTATCCAGTGTTGCCACTGTTGATCGGTGGGAGGCAAGCCGATTAGGTCCAAATGCAGTCGGCGGATCAATGTCGATCGATCTGCTTTCCGGGCTGGGGCGATTGAGTGAGTTTCGAGTTGGTGGAGGACGAAATGATCGATACCATTTCTTGGCCAGCTGGGATGGGTAATCGACGGTAATGCAGGCGAAGCGATCGGTTGATAGGCCCAATGTGACTTGGCTGGATCAGCGGGGTCAATGCCGTCGGGCCAAATCGCACCTGCGTCGATCCACTTGGTTAGAAGGGAAACTTCTTTCGCGGAAAGCGGTTTTCCCTCTGGCGGCATGCGCTGATCGGGGTCATGGCTCGTGATGCGGCTGATGAGGGGGCTTTTTCCACTTTGTCCGGGAGAGATAGCGTGGCCCGAATCACCCCCAGAAAATGCGAGTTGCTTTTGGTCTAGCCGTAGGCCAGCTTCACTCGTTTCAAAGCCATGGCAACTGTAGCATCTCGAACGAAAGATGGGTTGAATCTGTGAAGTAAAGTCGATTGTCGCTGCGGTTTCATTGGCTGACGCATTGGGATGGAGCAGGCATCCAACTAAGACGACCAAACCGAATGGTAAGAACCGAATTGCCATCGTTGTTTGACTCCTGGGATGAACGACTTCGACACGCCCTCAGGATAATCGCTGCCGCGTCAGCCGAGTAGCTCTTGCCACGACAATGGCCCAAGAAAGTGAACAAAATAAGTGTCGTCACCGCGCGGGAAGCAGTCCGATGGAGTTGAGTGTCGACCAATTCAGCCGGCTGTCGCCGTATTCGGCCTTCGTCCGGTCGATTGGGGGACGTCGATTGGGGGACGTCGATTGCCCCTTTTTAAGACTGAAGGATGTCGGTGAGTTCACCCGAACTGTCTGCGAATGATTCCGTCGGAATGGATAGCTTATTTAGTAAAGTGACAAACAAATTCGAAAGCGGAATGCTGTCGCTTAGTTGGCGGAATTGGCCATGCTCAAGACCCATTTGTTGACCACCGGCTAACACGAGCGGGTAGTTGGAGTTGTTGTGTGTTTGGCTATTGCTGCTTCCGTACAGGATAAGGGAATGATCCAGGATGGTGGCGTCTCCTTCCTGAGACGCATCCAGGCGACCGAGGAAAAAAGCGAATTGTTCCGCCATGAAACGGTCCCATTTCCCCAGGTTTTCTGCGCCTTGCGGTTTGTTCCAATCATGAGCCAAGCTGTGTAGCGAGCCTTTAAACCCCTGAAGTTGTGGGAATTTCCCTGCCTTTGAGGAGGCGTCTGCCATGCTGGCAATTTGGTAGGTTGCGACCCGCGTTGAATCGGTGCGAAACGCCAGGTAAATCAGATCGTACATGGTGCGAATCAAGGCTTGAGGGGCTTCGTCATCCGACGCGAGCTGGAGTTTTTCGCGATCCTGGTCGCTAAGTTCGGGGCGAGGGATTTCGATCCAAGCTTGTGCTTGACCGACCTGTTGCTCAATTTGCCGAACGGAAGCCAGATACTCATCCAGCTTTTGGCGATCGTTATTGCCGAGTTTCATGCGGAGCGAATTTGCGTTGGCCAGAATTCGGTCTAGCATTTGAGAAGTGCTTTTCAGGCGTCGCTGTTCGGCAAGCGATCCAGCATCTCCAGCCCCAAAGAAGCGGTCGAATATTTGTTGTGGTTGGTTCAGCGCCGGAATCGGATAGCCTTGATCGTTATAAGACAGTGTGCTGGAGCGTGTGGGTTCGCCTACGCCACCATCGGTCGACATCGTCAGAGAGGCAAAACGAGTTTGTGGGCCTATCGATTTGGCGATTACCTGATCCAAGGAAACCGTGTTACGTAGGTACTTGCCGTTCAGATGAGCACCGGTCAAGAACGTATCGCCCGTGTCATGGGCTCCCATTTTTCGACCGTTGGGGTGGGATAATCCTCCGATAACCGACAGTTTGCTGCGCAGTTTTTCGAGGGACAACAGGCTCTCATTGAACTGGAAGTCGCGTCCTGGTTTGTCCGGAAACCAACGCCACTTAGCTGCTTGGCTGTCAGGTTTTGGTAGACTCACTCCAAAGGGAAAGTAGATACCGCAGAATCGATGGGGGCGATTGAGGGGCGGAACATCCTGTGCCATGCATTCCAAATAGGGAAGTGCCAGCGAAGCGCCAGTTCCCATCAGGAAGGTTCGCCGATCCAGATGCCAGGATTTACGGGACATGGAAATCATCTCCTTGCCGATATAAGACCCTTTGAGTATAGCGGATTAGTGTCGCGGTTGAAATCGGAACTATCACTTAGTCTGAAACGCCTGACTGGCCACGATCTGTTGGACGAGTTGTCGCAATCGGAAACCTTGCTCCGTGAAATGGGCCGCCAACGCATTGGCTTCCTCTTCATCGGTTAATTCGAGGGAACGCCCCAGTGCGAAGCTCAATAATCGACGGGTTAAAGCATTGCCGAACTGTTGGGCACGATGCTGAATGAGATGCTGTTGTAATCCTTTGAGCCCATCAAGTTGAGTGCCGTCGGATAACATTCCAATCGCTACGATCGGTTTTGCGGACGGTTTTCCATCCTGCATTGTAGTCGTATCTCGCCAGCGCCCAACGGCGTCAAAGTTTTCCAGAGCGATTCCCCAAGGGTCGATGTTTCGATGGCAAGAAGCACAGGATGCTTGTTCGCGGTGGATCTCAAGACGTTCGCGCACGGACAGTTTTGCGAAGTTCGGGTTGGCTTCGTCTAAGTCAGGTACATCCGGTGGCGGGGGGAGTGGCGGATCGCCGAGCAACCGATCTCGAATCCAAACCGCGCGTCGAATTGGATGGGAATCTCTTCCATTTGAGTTGGCGAGTAGCAGGCCTGCATGCCCCAAAATACCCCCAGGTTGCTGTTGGGTAAGTAGTTTCACGGGGCGAAAAGTCGTCCCGTAAATACCTCCGATGCCATAGTGGCGAGCCAACGATTCATTGAGCATCGTGTAGTCGGCTTTGAGTAGTTTCAAGGCGCTGTCGTCCCCACGTAGTAACTCACTGAACAGTTCGGTGGTCTCTTGGGCCATGGCTTGTTTGGTCGAAGCGCGAAAGTCCGGATGAAGTTTGGAATCAACAGCGATCGTTTCGATTCGTTCGAGTTCGAGCCATTGGGATACGAATTGAGTGATGAAACGTTGGGAACGCTCGTCGGCCAGCATGCGGTTGACCTCGGCTTGCAGCATTTTACTTTCACCCAGCAGGCCGCGTGTGGCGGCTTGCAGCAGGCGATCATCGGGCATGGTGCTCCATAAGAAGTACGAAAGTCGAGAGGCCAACTCCCAATCGGTGACAGCTCGTTTCTCGTTGCCACCCGGTTCGACCAGGTAGAGGAACTCCGGTTGAATGAGAATCATTGCCAACGTCTCGCGGACTGCCTCTTCCAGGGAGGGATAGTCCGGTCGAATCACTGTGTAAAAGCTCGTCGTTCGGACGATTTCCGATTTTGTGGGGGGCCGACGAAAGGCTCGTGTGAGAAACCGTCGAAACACTTCCTCGAGGTACGCTGCTTCATCGGCATGTCGTTGTTGGGATGCGAAGAGAATACGTTGATGGTTGGCGGGGGGCCATTCCGAAAATGCAGGGCCTTCGAAGTCAATCGATTCGATCAGGAGGTGCGGTAAGTGAGGTTCTGGGCGGAAGCCCTTTCGTTCCTTACCATCGTCCTGGATCTTCTCAATCTTGTTGGGAATCGCGGTGCCGTCGTCATAGATGTTTCTGAGTCGAATGACGAGGCCGGGGTATTTTCCTTGCCCGCGTACCGGAAGTGGAAAGTTTTCGAGTCGACCGCGAAACTCGTACTGTTGGATATCTTCTGAAATGATCTCTCGTACCCCTGCGACACGGAAATGTACTTCCGTGTCCGGTCGATATCCGACAGCCACTTCCAGCAGCGGAAATCCTTTGTTCGGTTTGAGCTTTGCCTGGGTACGAACGCGGATAATGAAATCTCCCGTTTCCGGATAATCATTAACAATCTTGACCAGGAATTTCTGAGCCCGCTCCAGTCGGTTGGAGGGCTCGGTTGGGCCACGCCAACCTCCGATGTTGCTCTGCTTGAAATGGTGTCGAAAGACTTGAGGGGGCGATCCGCTTACAATCACCCGGTTCAAGCCGCGCCGTGCCGCCTCCAAATAGAAATCCAGTTGGGTGGCTGACATTTGCAATGAACGACCGTTGTTGAAGAAGCCGTCTGCGGATCGTCCGTCGGGTGGGAAGTCGCGAACGTAGTTCATTTCGAGCCCGAGCAGATCGACCATTGTCTGTTGGTACTCCGCACGGTTCAGACGTCGAAGAACGACACGTCCACCGGTACTTGCTTGTGCGGAAATCGCCTCTTGCAGATTGGTGGAGATCCAGTGGGTGACAATTTTTCGCTCGTCAGCACTCAGTTGCGGCTCTTCAGTCGGTGGCATTTTTGTGCCGTTGATGGCGTTCAACGCCTCCATCCACTTTTGGGTTGTATCTCGATTGGCGAGAAAGTCGGTGGAAAGCTGATCAAAGCGAATATTGGCTTCCTGCGTTTCCGGGCCATGGCAGTGACCGCAACGAGCCATCAAGATAGGTAGTACGTCGGCTGTGTAGTCTGGCGTCGTATCCTGGTTTTGCGCGCTCGCATCCATCGCCGCGAATGAGACTAGCAGCGCGGCGGAGCAAATCAGGTTGATCGGGGGGAGCAGTTGCATGGTGGCAGGAAGCAGTTGTGGAACCGGCTCGGGCGGGGAGCGTTTGGATCGGCGTTCGAGTTGCGAAGGCCGTTGAGGAAAAGTATTCGTCCAATTCCGAGGCGCCAAACACCCTACCGCGTATCATAATAGGTTGGATTGCCAATGTCGACTCAAATACCCATCGCCCACGCCAGCGTTGACATGGCTCCGAGGCCAATGGGGGTGACGAGTCACGAGATTCGTAGCAGGAAATTGGACTTGGTTAGGTTGAATACTTAGAACCAAGCAAGATCTGCTAGGGGATCTTGCCCTGTTGAGAAAGATTGAATGATGCATCGAAAGTTCGGGATCGTGTTGACGCTTGCGCTTCTGGTTTCGTCTTGCCATCTTGCGAACGCAGAGACGGAGGTGGAATCAGTCGTACTCGGTCCGGCTGATAATCAAGGGGAACTCAAACCCATTCTTCGTGGGGAAACACCCACCAGCGAGTCAGCGACGAAGGCCGGTCCGTTTCAGGTCGGAAAGCTGCGCGAGGCTGATGGGCTCCGTGATGGGCCGGATTACGACGGCGCAACAATCTATTATCCGATTGACGCCAAGCCTCCATTCGCAAGCGTGATTATTGTCCCCGGCTATGTGTCGAGAGAAAGTTCCATCCAAGAATGGGGGCCGTTTTACGCATCGCATGGGTTTGTCGTGATGACCATTGGCACCAATCAATTGAAGGATTATGTGGCTGCCCGCGCTGCTGCCTTGCTGGACGCGAAGGTGACACTTTTGGCTGAACAAACGCGCGACGGTTCCCCTCTAAGGGGGAAACTCGACCGTCGACGCATCGGGGTAAGCGGGTGGTCGATGGGTGGCGGTGGGGCTCAGTTAGCCGCTGTAAAAGATCGATCGTTTGCTGCAGTCGTTGCACTCTGCCCGTGGACACCTCGAGGTGATTTTGACCATTCGGTTCCCGTATTGATTTTTGGGGGTACCAAGGATCGATTTGCACCCTTCCCCGAAAATGGTTTGCCACATTTTAAGAACACACCGGCCGATACCCCGAAGCTTATGTTGGTGATCGATGGGAAAGGGCATTGGGTGGCGAACGGCCCTCGTGGAACATTCAAAGATCGTGGATGCGACGATGTGGGGCGATTTGCGCTTTCGTGGCTGAAGCTGTTTCTCGAAGGTGATGAGCGTTATCGAAAGTTTCTGTTGAAGAAACCAGATGAAGCGAGCCAGTTTGAGAATAACCTGACCACCGCGAAAAGCACGGCTGATCAGGAATCAACCGAAGCAATCGCGGATTGAACCTTCTCGGTAATTCGAATGGCCTGTGCCGTTGAGTTCAGGGAGTGCTCTCCGGCAAGGCATTCTGCCGGTCGCCTGCTATTTGCATCGACGCATTGCGAAGAACCCAAGCAAGCTCGTCAGCAATAACAAGAAAGAACTCGGCTCAGGGATTGCCACTGCGGCGCGGGGGCCTTTCTCAAAACCGCCGTCGGAAAAAGCTGAAACAAAGTCGCTCGAGTTGAACTCTCCGTCTGCGTTCCAGTCCCCTGTAGCCCAGGTAGAATTCAAGCTGATGCTATCCTCGAATTGACCCGCAACAAAAACGGTTACGAAGTCTGAGGAATTGAACTCGCCATCGAGATTGGCGTCACCAATCCAGGTGTTCTTGAGTCCCGTGACCCATTGATGATAGTCGTCGCCGTTCACGAGTTGGTCAGCGGTTAGATCGTACGACTCGTTGTTGGTGCCCGCGAGGATCTCAGCATGTAAAAGGTCAATGTCATTGATGTCCAGCGAGCCGTTGGCGTCGAAGTCGCCGGCTTGGGCTGTCGCGCCAATGAGTGTGATTGAATTCCAGGTGGTGGGATCGGCAATGGTATTGATACCCTCACCAAAATCAGTGTACAGAGTCGCGTTCGCCGCGCCGCCCTCAGTCGCGAAACTAAGCAGGATAAAGCTCAGTCCGTGTTGATCTCCGGCGGTTGGTGCATAGTCGGGGGCTGCGTCGTCCATTGCGGCTGCCCACGGAATGGTCGTTTCGAGTGTGTAGCCAGATTCGTCCTCATTGATCGTGCCGGCTACGGTGATGCTTTCATATTCATCTGGGTCGAGCTTGGGGCCGTGGCGGTATATGTCTGGACCGAATTCATCGCTCGTTTCAACTACGATGTCATAGATGGCAGCCACCGAATCGCCGGGGTCCACGTCATCGGGGATACCATCTTCAAAAAAATGGTCCCAATTGTTAAATGGATTGAAACAGGGCTGAATGACATCCTGCGCGTTATAGGCGCTATTCCCTCCGTTAGAATCTAACTGGTAGAGCGGGGTGTCATCTTTGACAATCGCAGCAATGTTAAGATTGGTATCGTCCCAAGAAACATACCAAATCGCGCTGAGATTTTCTTCCGACGAACCTGACCCTTCGAGAGGAATCGCACCGGTCTCGACGGGCCAGATCATGGGAATGGCAAGTTGCCCCATTTTCTCACTGTCGCTGATAATGCCATCGGCAGTTGGACTGTATTTAGGTACCTCTCGGTCGAACTGAGCCAGCACGGTTGCCGGAAGGCTAAAGATGAAAATCGAAAAGCAAATGATTGAAAATTTCATTCTGATGTTTACTCCAACGCTTAGAGGCTAGGCTGTCTTGTGACTTCTGGGTGAAAGATTTGTGCAATCTTGAGGTGCGAACTGAGGTATGCAAACGGCATAGGCTAACGCGAGAAGGTCCGAGATGTCAAAAATTTCGTGAGGAAACCGCACAAAAAAAGAATCTCGCACCAAGAAAAAGATAATTTTTTGTATCAGCAGCAGTTTCGCAAGAAATTGAAACAAGTTAGAGAGGGCTGGCGTGTGGTGGAGGCGTTGGTTTCTAGCTGGAAGAAACGCGACGTTGGTTTGGCATATTGCGCATTGCGGGCTGGCTCTTCGTTCAATCGTTGACTCGGTCATCGACGGTCGGCTGTTTCGATCCGCGATCGATTTGGGCGATTAAGGAGGAAATGATCTACCTTCGAGTTGCTCCACCGCAGCGCGAATCGGATCGGGAATTGGAATGGGGCTTTCTGTGGCGTAATCATAAAGGATTGCGTCGCACGATCCGTTTGCGAGAGGAACGCCCAGTTTCGCGTCAGTGACTTGGAATTCCAATGTGATGCTGGCGACCGAGACTCTCGCCGCACGAACGCCAGTGAGGATATCACCCGGATAACTAGCTTGTCGGACGTAATGGCATTGGATCGATGCCAAAATACCTCCGATTCCCTTGGGGCTAGGAAGCACATCCACTCCGACCGCAGAGGCGTAAATCGCTCTCGCTGATTCGAACCATTTTAAATGAACCAGGCTGTTGACGTGACCATAAGCGTCGAGGTCACCCCATTGGATCGGCAGTTGTACGACGATGGGGTAGCCGTCCATCGTGATTGAGTGTGGGACTTCTTTCATGGACCTTTGTTAATTTGAGTGAGACCGATCGAAAGTCGTGGGTGACGATGCTGCCTGCATTCGGTCAGTCATGGAAGGGCGTTTCAAACGAGAGTGGCTGTTTCGTGCTGTTCCTTGTTGGGCTTCGTGCTGGTAGTATCGAGCACAGAGCGAGAGGGCACAACGACTCGAATGCCTATCTTTCTGGTCCTTTGAACGGATTGTGCGGTTTTAAGAGCCAATGACTGAACGCAAACAGAATTCGCTATCACTCGAACCGTTGCCACCTGCTTTGTTGTCCTGGAATCCGTTGCGTTGGCTTTCGATTTTTGGGCCAGGGGCGATAATTGCTTCCTTGACGATCGGCACAGGGGAGTTGATCTTTTCGTCGCGGGGCGGCGCCCTGTTCGGATATCGTATTCTGTTTCTGTTTGTGGTGATTTCGATTTTTAAATGGGTTCTGGTGTTTTCCACGGCCCGGCACATGGTGTTGACCGGGGTGCATCCGCTGCGCCGTTGGTTGGAGCTTTCGATCGGCCCTCGTGGTTGGCTGCCGGCCGTAATGTTTGTCTTCGCAGCCCTTTGTATTCCGATCTGGGTGAGCTTTCATGCGAGTGTTCTCGGTGACTTGTTTGCGGGACTCACTGGCACCAAGCAAATCCTGAACGGAGCGACCGTTCATCTTTGGGGAATGGCAATCCTAGCAGGGGTTGTGGGACTCGCCTTCACGGGTGGGTATGCCGCGTTGGAGCGGGTGCAGTTGCTTGTGATCAGCGCGATGATGATTGCTGTGACCGTTGTCGTCGTTTTGCTCAAACCTGATTGGCTCGAAATGCTTAGCGGTGCATTTTTTCCACGGTCGCTGCACTATCCAAACTGGTTGGTAGAAGACCCAGGGCCGGCAGCCCAGGCGATTGCCAGTCGACCGATTTGGGTCGAGGCCACGCTTTATGTCGGAGTGATCGGCGGCGCGAGCTATGACTATCTAGCTTACACTTCTTTTTTGAGAGATAAACGTTGGGGACTTGCCGGCGTTCGTTGTGACGGTGGCGACGCAAATCGTGTGGACTGGGAAGAGTTGCGGAGATGGATTCGGGCGCCCCTGGTTGATTGTACTCTTAGTTTTATCGTCGTGATGATTTTTAGTACGGTGTTTGTCGTATCCGGCTGGCTTGTGCTGGCTCCCCAACATCAAGTTCCAGGGGATGGGAATTTTCTCGAGCATCAAGCACAGTTTGTCACCCGACTGCATCCATGGCTGTATCCGGTCTATGTTCTAGGGACTTTGTTGGCCATGTTGGGTACGCTGTATGGAACCCTTGAAATTGGACCGGCGATAACGCGCGAAACGTATTCACTTCTCAAGTATCATGACGGGACCGCAAATCAGGCAAAACGATTGCGGAAGTTGGCTTTGGTTTGGTCGGCTCTTGGTGCTAGCCTCGTGCTCGCGGTGAGTTTTTTTGTGCAACTGCAGACGGGGGAATCGAAGCCCCCAGGTTTGACTGCGCTGTTGATTCCAGCAAGCTTGTTCACGGGAGTGTTGTCCTGTGGCATCATCTGTTTGCTTAATCCGTGGATTGATCTTTGGCTTCCCAAGTCCAGGCGACCGGGTGTTTTTTTGTGTTGTCTCAACCTGTTGGCGGGGTTGGTTTTTTTGTCGCTTGGATTAAAAGGCTATTGGGATTATGGCGGACTGTTCGGGCTGCTTGTTTTGGGCTCGACGGTCGTGGTGGGACTGTTTGTCGCTATTCTTTGTCGATCGATGTTTGTGCGTTGACCTCTATCGTTGCAGGCAGAACGGGAGTTCCGGGTGCGAATGGGCGGATGAGGCTTTACGATCAAGCGGGGCTCAAGGGATGATTAGGCTGTTGGTTTAGATTGGGGCGTTTGACCGCAGTGGGGGTTGGATCCACTGATAGACGTATTGAAAATCATTTGAAGGGAAAATTTATGATAGACCGCACTGCCTACGCGCTCATGATCAGTCTTTGCTTAGCCTGTGGGGAGACATGTGCGGATGATTGGTCGCAGTTTCTCGGGCCTGATCGGACCGGCATCTCAAGTGAAACACAATTATTCAAAGTTTGGCCCCAGGATGGACCGCCTGAAGTGTGGCGCGTGCCAGGCGGTGTAGGAATGTCAGGCCTGGCAATTCAGCGAGGCAAGTTGCTGACCATGATTCAAACCGCTCGTGATCAGGAAGTGATTTGTATGGACAGCGTGACGGGGAAGACACTCTGGCGCACTGCGGTAGCTCCCGCCTATCGAAACCCGCAGGGGAATGGTCCTCGAGCAACTCCCACGATTGTTGGTGGACAAGTGCTCACCTTCAGCGGAGCCGGAGTGCTGACGGCGCTGAACCTGATGGATGGATCGATCTTATGGAGGCACGATTTGGTGAAACAATTCGCTGGAGAGGTTGCCGACTACGGGATGGCCTGCTCTCCGTTGGTGGTCGGAGATCGAGTGGTGGTGACGATCGGTGCGCCAACCGCCACGATCGTGGCGCTGAACAGAGATTCGGGGGAACTTGCTTGGAAGGCCGGTCGGTCAAGCACCGCCGGTTATTCGTCTCCCGTACTACTTCATGTTGGAGGGCGGTTGCAAATCGTGGCTTTTGTTGGAAAAGCTCTGTTGGGGATCGACCCGGATTCAGGATCCGTATTGTGGAGCTATCCGTTTAAGACCGACTTTGATTGCAATATTGCCGCGCCGATTGCTTATCGTGATCAGGTCTTTATATCCGCGGGTGAAAATCACGGTTGCGTCATGTTGCGGTTGGTTCCCGATGGTGACCAGTTTAAACCCACGCCCGTGTGGTCTTCGGTTGACGTTAAGAGTGTAATGCGGAATGAATGGCAGACCTCTATTCTGCTGGACGGATTTCTATATGGTTTTGACAACGTTGGAAGCGCTGGGCCGGTCACTCATCTGACTTGCGTGAATGCCCAAACGGGCGAGCGCGTTTGGCGAAAGACACGGTTTGGAAAAGGTAACCTGATTTCTGCCGGCGGAAAACTATTCATTTCTACAATGGCAGGTGACTTGGTTGTCGTCAAAGCAACGCCTGATCGCTACGAAGAAATGGGCCGACAAAACGTGATGGTGAAAACGCGACAATCGCCCGCTCTCGCGGACGGACGACTGTACCTGCGTGATCGGGCTACCATTTTGTGTCTCGATATTCGGGAGCCGTAAAATGGGTAGGGGCTGTGGAAGTTGATTCGTTAGGCCGCTGATTTTTGCGACTTGGCCGAACCATCGGTTCCCAACCATTGCCTCATCTTTTTGAGTTCGTTTTTCCAGGCTTTGCCGACACGGCGTTGGAAAAAAACTTCAAACAGCAAATCGAGTGTTTCGGTCAGATCGCGAATGCTCTGAATGCGGTCTTCGGTCGTATTGTCGTTGGCCGTACCGTCGTCGATTTGTTTGATTTTTGCACTGCCGACCGTAAAGGTCTCGGCTTGGAGTGCGAAATCGTATTGCTCGCCATTGCGGACCAACGTGATCCCCGCTTTACGGGGTAACTTACCGGAACGGATCGCCAGCTCAGCTTCCGGGAGTGCGACGGGAGACTCGGCTGAGATGGTCTCCTTTCCGGACTCACCCAAGGGGCAGTTGAGGGTTAAGGTTCGCGCGAACATGCCTGCTACCTTCGATTCATCAGCAAGGCTGATGGTATCGGATTCAGTTTCCCACTGCCACCAAAGCCAAAGTAAAAACTCGTTTCCGAGGTAGTCGAAATTCTCGGCCATTCCGTTCCACCAAATGATGTTTCCGCCGGATTGGTCATCGTGGAATGTGGCGGGGCCAATCTTGTAGAGTTCGCCGAGTTGGTCTCCGTCCGAGGCGTATGCTTTTGCAAGTGAGCCAGACGAGACTCGTTCGAGTTCAAGGCCAAAGCTTCGTTCGAGTAGATCGATCGTTAATTCGTTGGCATTGGGACTTGTGCCGCCAATGTACAGCGAGTCGTTCAGTGCATCCCAGAGAATCGGAATTTGTTGCATTCTGCGGAATTTTCCGCTGGCGGCTTCTGTTTCACAAAGAGCCTCGACCGCCTCCTTGGCCTCGTGGCGTTGTGCTTTCGTTGGTTTTCCACTCGGATTGTCCACCGCTAACGGCAATAGCTCCATTTGCAGCCACGCATTGCGGATCGCGGCCGGTATCTGATTGGTATCAATACGGACGCCGAAATGCATCGCGTCAACGATTACATTTTTTTCTAAGGCAAACTGGGTGTCGAGGAGGTGCGAACCCGCTAGAAATCCAACGCTTGGCTGGTCGAGAGCACTGGTCTTGAAACTGCCAATCTTCGCTTTTTCCAATATTTCCAGGTGATCTGTTCCTAACGCGGGCGTCGGATCGTTGGTGATCCAATAACGTTGAAAAGTTGTGCTGCCTGAGAGGAATCCCATAAGCTTACCCTGATGCGTGTTCGCGGAGAGTGATTATTGCATTGGTGTGTCATCGGCGGTTGCCGGCGGATGCCTTACGAGACAAGCTGTTGCCCGCAAAGTCAGCCGCGTGTGCGTAGATGCCGTGCTTGCAGTGACGTCGTTGCATTGCAGTTGTACACGACTGCCGGCCGCCGGCAAGGCCAGTGGATTTGCTCGGATCTTTCTGTTCCAACCCGGAAAAAGTCACTGGTTGTTTGATGAATGTTGCGGGTGATCGCTCGGAAAGGTCGATTTCGACTAGAACAGAATTGGACGGTTACGAAATCCAAGTGATTCGAATGATGGCACGTGCTCCAAATCATCCTCAAGTTTCGGTGGTGCTGCCGGTATTTAACGGAGCAAGGACCATTGCGCGTGCAATTCGATCCATTCTTAATCAGACTTTGGAAGCGATCGAATTGATTGTCGTCGACGATGGTTCCACGGATGATACCGTGGCGGTCGTGCGACGAATGGAAGATTCGCGATTGAAGCTGCGATGTTATGAGCATCGGGGGGTTGTCGATGCCGCGAATGCAGCGACCTCAATCGCGTCGGCTCCGGTGATTGCCCGCATGGACGCTGATGACATTGCTTATCCGGACCGATTGGAGAGACAACTCGACTGTTTAGATCGTCGAGGGGCGGATGTGGTGGGGTGTCAGGTCCGCATTTTGGATGAATCGTTGCAGGAGTCTGTGACGCTGGCTCGTTATTCAAACTGGATCAACAAGGAGACGCTTGCTAGTGAACAGATCGTTGCTTTCCGATTTGTTGAGTTTCCGCTTGTTAATCCATCAATCATGGCGCGGCGAGAATACTTTGAGCTAGGGTTTCGTGATGACGGGATGCCGGAGGATTATGATTTGATGCTCCGTGCTGCAAGTCATGGAATGGTTTTTACGAAGGTCGCCAAAGTGTTGCTGGATTGGATGGATAACGCCCAGCGACTGACGCGGACTGATAGGCGATATAGCCTGGAAGCATTCCAGCGTTGTCGACGCGTGCATTTGCTTGATGGGCCTTTACGTGGCGTTGCAAAGGTAGATCTTTGGGGGTTCGGTCAAGCCGGCAAGCCCTGGTTGCGGTGGTTGCAATCGGAAGGAATTCAAGTGCGATTGGGTTATGATATCGATCAACGTAAAGTTGGGCAGAAAGTTCATGGTGTTGAGGTTCAGCATGCCGCGCAGCTGGCTCCTGCCGATGGGACTCCGCTGCTGATCGCGGTCGGGGCACAGGGTGCGCGAGAGGCTATCGGGCCTTCACTCGTACTGGGCGATTACTCCCCGGGGAGAGACGCCTGGTTTGTTGCCTGATCGTGAGTTGTGGATTCGAATGGAGTCAGCGGTGCGTGCCTAGTCTCGCATGTCGTCGAGCGCGGGGAATTTGCTGCGCCAGCTTCGAACCTGCTGGACATCCAGTTCCGTTATCAAGATTTGTTCGGACGGATCAGCTTCGAAGAGAGCTTCTCCCATCGGGTCGAATGCCGCGCTGCGGCCATCAAAAGTATGCTCGGGGTCCGTACCGCATCGGTTGACACCCACGGTGAAGGCCAGATTCTCAATAGCGCGAGCTTGGAGGAGACGCACCCAATGTTCCGAACGGACGTCTGGCCAGCAGGCGATCACGATAATTAACTCCGCCCCATCGCGTGCAGCGGGGCGAAATCGTTCCGGAAATCGCAGGTCGTAGCAAATAAACGGGGCGATCTTGAAGCCACCCCATTCAAAGGTCTGATGGCTGTCACCGGATCCATATGCTTGGTCTTCCCCGCTCAATGTGAACGGCTGCATCTTGCGATAACGGACCAGTTCTTCGCCCGAGGGTGCGAAGGCAACCGCCTCGTTTTTTCCTTGCCCATTTCCATCTGGGCTAATCACGCCGCCCAAGACGGCCGCGTTGTGTGTTCGAGCTAAGTCTCGCAGGAATTGTTCGGCCTCGCGCGCTTCGCTTTGCAGAGTCGCTGCCACGTTCATACTGAAGCCAACGTCAAACATCTCAGGCAGTATGATCAAGGCAGGTTCGGCTAATTTTAAATTCTCGAGTAATTCGCGGACTCGTCGGTGATTGGGCGCGCGATCTTCCCAAGCAGTATTTAGTTGAACGGCGACGATTTGCATGGCAGGTGCCTTTCTTAAATCAATTTGCGTAGACCGCTAACGAGCCGACCCACTCCTTCGGCAACAGCATTGGGTTGTAATGCGCCGAATGCAACGCGCAGAGAACATCTTGACGTGTCACCGAACGCGCTGCCAGGCATTACGGCGACGCCGTAGTCGCGGATCAGTTGCTCGACCAACGCCATGTCGGATTCATTCGTGGAAAGTTGTAACAGCGCGTAGAATGCGCCGTCGGGCTTCGGAACTCGGCAGCGATCCCCCAAAGTGGACAACTCATCGAGTACGAGATCGCGAACTTGACGAAAACCTGCGATCTTTTCACGACACCACTCGGAACCAACTTGTAACGCGGCTTGAGCTGCAATCTGGCTAATGATGGGTGGGCAGACCAAATTCGTGTCCTGGATTTTGTTGATCGCTGTTTCTAGATGAGCCGGAACGACTTGATAGGCACAACGCCAGCCTGCCATTCCATAAGCCTTCGACAAGGAAAACAGGCTAATCGTATGATCGGCAACGTCGCTCAGTGACGCTGGCGAAAAATGATCGTCGTCTCCGTAAATGAAATATTCATATGCTTCGTCGCTGACATGATACACGTTGTGAAGGCGACACATTTCATTGACTGCAATTAACGCTTCTCGAGGGTAGACCGCCCCTGTGGGATTGTTCGGGGAGACGGTGACGATGGCTCGAGTCCGAGAGGTGATGGCTGACTCGAGTCGATCGAGGTCGATCTGATAGTTTGAGTTCGTTGCGACAACCACGGGGCGACAGCCGGCAAGCTCAATTGCCATTTCGTGGTTGAAGTAATAAGGACTAAGCAGAATGATTTCGTCCTCCACGTCCCCGATAGCTAGGACCGTGTTGACAAACCCCATGTTCGAACCCGATGTGAAAATAATGCACTGACGGTCGTCAATGCAAATCTGATTGTCGTTTGCAAGTTTAAGTTGAATTGTATTAAGTAAGTCAGCGTTGCCTCGTACGAGACCGTATTTGTCAACACGCGGGTCGTCCGATACGGCGGTGCTGATTGCACGGAAAACCTGAGCAGGAGCCGCGTAATGAACCATTCCTTGGCCAAGCGAAATGGTGTTGGGGTGCTCAGAAATCCAACCGCCGACAATGGGGATCACCGGGGCTTGGACTCGAGAGATTCGGTCGGTGTTTCGCTGCACGTTCATTGCCATCGAATCTACTCGATTGCGACTTGATTGTCGCAGGGGGAAGGTGGGGATCCGGCCAAAAGATCTATTTGTGTTGAGGAAATGGTCCGTTGAGCGAATTTGGTGGAGACAAGAGATCCGGGATCGGGGGATCGACGCGGCCGTCGATGTGGAGGCACGATGAAAGATTAATTTTAAGGATTTGCATAGTGGCTTTTGCTTCGAGAAGACGCAACGGGAGCCCGTGCGGATAAAAATCAGGGGCATCGATCATCTCTTGCCGAAGACTTTCGACCCCGTTTGGGATGGCCCGAGCAGGATGAGATCGAACTCATGGTTGCTGTTGGTTGCGTTCGCTCCGATCGCATACGGGTAGCTGAGCCTGTTAAGCATTCTTACGATGAGATACTGACCAACGTGGCTGGATGCGGCTCTTGTGATCACAATGGCACAGTTTGAGGGTTCGCGCGAGGGCAGGGATTGCTATCATCAGACGATTAACAGTTCTTGTCGTGGAGGAAAGTATTGATGGAAATTTGCATGAAAATGCTTGCAGTTGGGTTGTTGATCCTCTTTCCCGCTTCGGCCGCGTTCGCGCAGGCAAGTTACGAGGAAGTGATTTTGAGTGATAACCCGGTCGCTTACTGGCGACTCAATGAAAAATCCGTTGACGATGGGATTGTGGATGCAACTGGCAATGTGGGGCCGGGTGAGTTCGACGATCTGGGTGGCATCGAAACGGGCTTTGATGGAGCCATCGTCAACGACGACAACACGGCAGTTAAATTCGCCCTCGAGGGTGGTTTTGGCTGTGGTGCAGGTTGTGGTCGAGGTGAAATGCCTGTGGGTGGCGTTCTTGATTTGGGAACCGTTGATAGTGACCAAAACATCACACTGGAGGCTTGGTTCAAACTCATGCCGGATGTCGATGCGGTACTTCCGGCCAGTGCCTTTCCGCGAATCTTCCACTACAACAATTTTGAAGATGGTCAATATGCGTTTGGTATCGTTGGAGATAACAACGCGGATTTTGAGGCGAAGCGAACCGTCTGGGCTGGTCGTGGCGACGGATCGGATGCTGGCTTTGTCATCTTGGCGGGCGAAACGGATGCAATTGAACCTTCAGAGGAGGAAGTCTGGTATCACTTTGCGGCTCACCTCGAGAATGATGATGTAAGGTTGTTCCTTAACGGTCAGCAGCTATCGGGGTTGACCGATGCGGACCCCATTTTCTGGCAGGCTGAACAAGCCACGATTGGTGCTCGATTGCAATCGGATGAAGTGACTGTGGTGCAATCCTTCCCTGGCCTGATTGATGAATTGGCCGTCTACGCCGAACTTCTCCCTGCCGAAAGGATTCTCGCTCATTACGAGGCGGGAATTGGCGTGTTGCCCCCCGTCATTACCATCGATTCACTTCAAGATGAAATCAAAGCGGGAACGAACAATCCTGCATTTGATTTGAACGATGACGGTCTCGTTAATCTCGTTGATCAAGGCATCTTCATTCATGATTATAAGAATACATGGATTGGCGATGCCAATTTTGATGGTCTGTTTGACAGTACGGATTTTGTCCAAGTCTTTGCTGCTGCGAAGTATGAGGACAACAACCCCGACGATCCTTCCACGATCATGAACGCTGTTTGGGCCGAAGGCGATTGGAATGCTGACCGAGAATTCGACAGTCAGGATTTTGTGATCGCTTTCCAGGATGCGGGTTACGAACAAGGTCCTCGTGTCCCAGTCGCAGTGCCGGAGCCAAGTACCTGCGTTCTCTTTCTGACCGGACTATTGGTCTTGCTGCGTCGCCGGAAATGAACGCAGATGCATTTGATTTGCGAAGCGAGTCGTTTCGTGTAGTCGGCGACTTGTTTGTACTTTTTACCCCGGGGGCATCGGCCCCGGGGTTTTTTTTTAGGTCAGCGATTTTCTGTTTGGTCGTTGTTTTGGAAATTGCCGCATTGATCGTCAGCTCGAGGGAGAATTGTCGGGTCGGAATTGGCTGGAAAGGGCCGGTTCGTCAGACTCTGGCAGCAGTTTAGAGGGGTTGCGAGCTGGTAAAGGATGCTAATTGGTACCTGTTTTCCGTTTGAAAACGATCGTGACCATCGCGGTTTCGATGCAAATGGCGCAGGAATGTTGAGGGGACTCCTAACGGCGTGATCCACGCCGGTTGATGAGCAGGAGGAAGCCCAGTAGGGCCAGCAGCGACGTCGATGGTTCGGGAACCATTTCCGCAGCGGCCGAGCGAGGGCCCGCTTCGTAACCGCCTGATTGAAAGGCTTTCACAAAGTCTGTGCTGTTGAAATCTCCATCCCCATTCCAGTCGCCGTCGCTCCAATTCGAATTGCCAACAATCTCATCTTCGTACTTTCCGGCCTGGAACGCCGCCACGAAATCAGTACTGTCGAATTGTCCATCGAGATTTGAATCACCAAAAAACGTGTACTTAAGCTCCTCAACCCAGACAGTCCTGTCGGCATCGTTAACTTGTTGATCGGCATTCAAATCAAATGCAGCGGAATTCTGTGTGCTTCTTGCTTCGGCGGAAAGTAAATCGATGTCGGTTGCAGTCAACAGGCCATCGCCATTGAAATCGCCGCGGATGCCAAACGCTTCCCCTTCGAATCGAACTTCTGATAGTCCTACGAATTCATTGGGTAACTCACTAAAGGCGGTTTTCAGTTGGAATCGAACCCGCCATGCGTCTGGATTGTTGGGTAGTCTGACAGCTTGGGCTGGCACAGGCTCAACGCCCTCTTCCCAATCCAAGTTGAAATCTCCTAGCGACGCAAAACTAGCACCGGAAGGCGCGGTGGAAACGAGGATTTCAAATTGGTCCACGCCGCGTTGTAGCGAAAGCGATTCACCAAAGAGATTGGATTGATTCTGTTGCCAGATGTGGGCATGCGTTAGTGAGTGGAGTCCGCCCAGATCGAACTCGATGATCTGTGTCGCAACCGGGGGGGCAGTGAACGGTTCATCGTCCGCGTCGGTTCCGCCGTCAATGCCGGCGTCGAAGTCGCCGCTGTGCCATCCATTCGCGGAACTTGGATCGTTGTCGTGATAATCGTCGAGAGTGAAATTCGGTGTGCCCTCAAAATCTTCTAGTCCACCGCCGTCGATCAGATTGTCGATGAATACCGAAGAAAAATCACCCGTGTCAAATACGTCGATTGCCCCGAATTCACTGGTGCCTTTAACGCCCACGGGAGTGATCTCAGTCGCCTTGACTTGATTGGTTCCCATCGCGTAACAGGCGAATATTAATAAGGTATTTAAACGTAACATGATTCACTCTTTCCAAGGTAGTGGGGCGAAGCTGCACTGTTAGCCAGGTCTGATTCTAATCGGCTTGTGGCACGATGTGGATTGCATTTTGGCAAATAAAAAACAGTCCATCGCGATCGGCTGCGACGGACTGTTCAAAAATAGATGAAATCAGACTGCTACTTGTGGACGGAGTGACAAGCCTTGCAGTTGGATGCGACCTTTAATTCTTCGATGGCCCCATCGCGGCCCGCGACCACCTTGCCAGCTGCCAACGCAGCGGAGCCAGACAGTTTTTGCCAGGAATTGGCATCGCCTTTTTTGGGCGTGTTTTCGATCAGGGAAATGTAGTTGTCCAATAGCATTACTTTTTCTTCTTGGGAGGCTTCACCACTGGTGACCTTCTTTAGCAATCCCTTTTTGTTGACATTCTTCATTACTTCCTTGATGGTGTATTTTGGCTTGGGCTTTTCGGATGCATCGTCCGCGATGACGAGGCTGGCGAGCGGTAAGCTGAAGATTGCGAGCAGACAGTAGGCTGGCTTGCGCGACATCCTGGTTTTCCTTTCGATTGGGGGGTTCGCAAAATGCGTCTCTGTTGTTGCGGGGGAAAAAGACACGAAAGACACGGTGGACGTGTCGTCATAGAAGTGACAGTTTTACTGTGGTGGGCCTGTGATTGCAACAATTTCAAACCCTAGCACTCTGTTTGTCGTGCGCAGTCGATAGGTGGGTCTGTTTTGCATCCTCTTTGGTCGACGTGATTTCATTCAAAATAGATTCTAGTTGGTCGGCTTGGGCGGTGTTTTTGCCGTTCCAGTCGTGCTCTTGTTCAAAAATACGATGGTGTTCGGCTGTCTGTAAATCGAGGAAGGGCGGGACGATCGATGGAACCAGGCCGAGAAGCGGTGGGGTCTTTTTGCGGTGGTCTTGCAACTTTCTTGGGACAGGCTGATGGGCCGCTGCGGTGGACGGTAGTGCAGTAATGAGCCGGGCTGCACGCTCCGCGTCGGCATACCGGCCACGTTGGAAGGCGGTCACCAAATCGCTGGACTGGAAGCTTCCGTCGCAATTCCAGTCGCCGGTTTTCCAGGTTGAGCTCTCGGGGGTGTTGTCTTCGTAGGTTCCTGCTTGAAATACAGCGACCAGATCGGACGAGTCAAAGATGAGATCAAGATTGGCATCTCCAACGCTGGTTGAGAATTCGACTTCGATCAGGTGAAAAAGATCGGCCTGGTTGATCAACCTGTCGTTGTTAAGGTCATAGCTGGGGTCGGTTGCGTTGGCTCGAATGGCTACGCAGATTAGTTCGACGTCCTGATGATCGAGGAGTCCATTGGAATTGAGGTCGCCTGCGATGGTCGGAGGCAAGTTTTGTGCGCCAAAACTTGGGGCTTGCATTTTTATGAGCGGCCCTGATCCATTCGGCCATCGGCCGAATGATTGTTGCGGTTCAGTAACGTCAAAAACGACATGGTCGGCGAAACGCTGTGGACGGCCGGTGCTGTCGGCTTCGATGAGCCAAGCGTCATCGGATGATTGCGCGTTGAAACCAAATCCGAATTCAGTCTGACTCAACACGAGATATCCCTGTGGGGCAATCACGGTGGAGGCGGGGAAAGTGTACTTGAAGTAATCATTGTCTCCATCGCTGAGATACCAATGTCGCACGTCGATGGGTTGATTTGTATTGTTGAAGAGTTCGATTTGGTCGACTGACGGCGCAGTGGTTGACGGTTGAATTTCGTTGATCACGATGGTTTGTTTTGGTGCCGTTGGGGCTGCACCGGGAGAGCCGCCGAAAGAAATGCTATTTTGCCAATTGGTTGCATCGTTGTAATCGCCATTGGGATTGACGACGATCAAAGAACTTGCGTTCCCGTCAGCACGTTGCGGCCAAGGGTCTTGGTCATCATAGGTGAATTGGGAGATAGTTGTCCCGTGCGGGTCCAAGAGTGTGATTTGTTCGCCGCCGTTACTCAAGCGGCCGCCAAACTCCCCTGCCCTGCCGTTGTCGTCGTGACCTAACGCGATGCGGCGGTCTGCGCCATACCGCGATTCGAACGCAGATCGATCATTCACGATGACGACGTGTTGTTGTGGATCGAGCATCTGCGCGTCGAAGAAAAAGCGGATTCCCTGAGGTGACCCATTGACGATGGTTTGAGCAAACTCGACTCCGGCTAAGTTGATGGGGGCTGAGCCAATATTGGTTAGCTCAACGAATTCAAAGTCGTCGTTGTTGGTGGCTAATTCGCCAAGATGAGTGAGAGGTTCGTGGGGATTGTAATTGACTTCAGTGATTCGTAACGAGTCGATCAATGGCCTCGAATTGAGCGTGCTGGTGACCTGGACGGTCTGATTGGCGATGAGGTCGTCGTTGAAGTCATACGCGTGGATTGTAAGGTCGTGCGTGCCTGCTGGCACGGGCAGGGTCGTTTGCCAGTGGTCGGCGTTCTGTCCTGTTTGGGTGTCCCAGGTAACATCGAGTGGAGAATCCTTGCCGGCGACTCTCAGAGTGCGGATATTCACCCATCCCTGACCGCTGAGCGTGATCTGATCACTATCGATGGTCAGCGGTCCATCGTTGTGGATGCGGAAATCAATTGGAGGGAAATCCTTTTGGATTTGACTGCGAATACTGCTTCCTCGTCGGTCGAGGTAGGAGCCGGTGGAGCGAAACGATTCTCGTAATAGGTTTCCGAAATGTTCAGCCCAGGGATTCATGTAGTCGGAATTGCCCACCGTATCGGTGATGTGGAGGAGATGACCGTAAAGCAAGCGTTCGTAACGTGGCAGCCGGACCACCTTGTGAATCGCCTTGCCTTTCCCGGTGAGAGGGGCGTTGGTTGAGATTTGAAAAGAAAAATCCCAGTCCCAAGGAAACAGCAGGATCTTGTTGTTTTCTGGGTTGACGTAGAAATTGACGTTGTGGGGATTTTCTTCCGCCTGCCCAAAGACATCGGCGATCCCGGTGACCGACATCATGGCAAGGGTTTGCATCCATTGATCGACATCGATGACTTCCGTGATGGATGACTTGAGTTCCTCGCCCTGCAGCTCAAATGTTTTGGCGAGTTTCATGATCGGGGCATAATCGTCTCGGGCCCGATTGTTCAAGATCAAAAATGGCCAGCGATAGATTTCTTTATTATCACCCAGATCTCGAACGTCCAAAGCCGGGACCCAGCCGATAGGTTGATAGATTTTTAGGCTTTCGGGATCACGATCGATCGTCTGCTGCATGACGCGAATACCTTCCAGCTTGTAAAATGTTCCTTGGCTCCCGTTTTCAAATTGAGAGTCAAGGTAGATGTTGCGTTGGCCTGCCATGGTAGTGAGGGTAGGCAGCCCTCTCGTTGCCCCCGGTGGTTGGAAAATGGTGACATCATCAAACATCGCTCCCATCAGGCCTGCTTGGGCGACCAAGTGCTTGACTTGAATCTCTCGTTCGTTTTTTTGGTCGAATGAGATCGTTTCGTGAACGCCTCGGAATTTCTGTTCCGGATCGAATCGTAGATTGAAGCCAACTGTCGAACGGCTGTTGCGGGTGAACATGCTGCCTTTGTAGCGGGTGCCAACGTCATAGAATATCTCGTTGGCATCGTAGATTACGGTTGATCCATAGCGATAGTTGTCCATCATGTTGGTGCGAGATTGAAGTTCTGACCGATCAGCGTCCGTCATGATCACCATGATGTTGTGGCGTAGTTCATCTCGTTCGAAGCGATCGTCAACACGGAACAAGGCTCGTGAATTGATTCCGCTCGCCGGGAAGGTCGTGCTCGCCCCTCGTTGATCGGTAGCTTCTATGTAGAATTGAGTGATCGATCGGTTTCCCTGTGCGGGAATGATCGCCTCGTAGGTGTCTTCCAAAGTTTGCGTCATGCGAAGTCGTTGTTGTTCACCGTCAGCAACCGAATACATCAGATCGACCGAGGATAGGCCGTCGGGGTCATCAGCTCGGACTGATACGGTGACGTCCTCAGTGGACTTTGGGATCGCGGGGTGATGGAGCAGGTTTGTGTAGGTAGGGCCTTGGTTGTCGATTACGTTTGAATTCGTTTTGCCGGGTGTTCCACTCAGGCTGGGTTGCGTAAGAATCGTCGTGCGTGCGGCGTCTTTGTGGTAGAGCTCCGATCGTAATTGGGCGGTGCCGGCAAGCCATTTTGCATCGAAGGAAATTCGATAGGTGTTGCCGTTGCGGACTCGGGTGTTGTCGACAAGCGTTGTCTCAGCATGATTGCTCAAGTAATGGGATTTGGATTGTGCCACCAAGTGAAGTGCTTGATTGGCCGGATTGACAGGATCGATGACTACCTGGCTCTCGCGGTGGTTACCTATGAGTCGCCATTTTTCCGCGTGCTCGCCAAGGAGATCCGTTTCAAAAGAGCCGTTTTGGATCAACTGTTTATTGAGCCCTCCCGGATCTTCGATGACACTGACGTTGTCGACCAGCATTTCTCCGGAATCCAAGAGGCCGAAAATGAATTCATTGAAGTGGATGGGGGGATCATACGGGAAGCGTTCTACCGTTCGCGTGTATTCATAGTGAGCCCATTCTGATCTCGGTCCTTCTTGGCTCGCAGCCCAGGATTCGGCAATCGCATTGTCTGCCCGTGGGTCCCGTAATTCCAGACTTGACCCTCCGCCGTCCGCGTAAATTGGCCAGCGTCCATCATCGAAGTATTCGACCGTATCAACAATGTTCTTCTTCGCGTCTACGAGTTCAATTCCATCGTTGCTGTTTCTCAAGGAGCCTTGGAATGGACCGATCACATTCTGGATGTCGTGAGTTAACGTGAGCTGAGAGGGGGCATTTGAGATCACCAGGAATTGCTTCGGTTCGAGTTTCGTGCCTTGGGGGAAGGGGAAACTGACGCCATTGTTAAGCTTCCAGTTGGAAAGGTCGATGAGTTGATCACCTCGGTTATAAAGTTCGATCCATTCTTCGTTCGAGGCCGCATAGTCGTCTGCCACTGAGAAGGGTTCCTGAAGGCTGAGTTCTGCATCGAGGAAAATGTCAGGGTCGAGATCCGAAGCTTGGTGGACTTCGACCGACAATCGGTTTGCGCCAACCTGAAGTGCCGTCGCGTTGAGAATCGTTTCTTCCTGTAGCGTTGGCGTTAAGATTTCAGTTTCGGCTCGGACGCTTCCGTCGATTCGACCCGAGGGCAGATTGTGCCGGAAAATTTCTTGTCCGTTCAAATAGAAGACGGCGCCATCGTCAAGGGTGTGGGAGAGTTTCAACGTTGATGAGGCCGGGATTTCCGCGACGTTAAAATCAGTTTCAAAGTAGTAAGTGTTAATGGCGGGGCGCTGCAGGAATGGGACAGGGAGTTCTGTGTTCAGGTTTTCCAGCAATTCAATGTGGTATCCAATTGGTGCTTGTCCGAAGAACCACTCGTCTTCGTCCACAGGGTGTTGTTGCTCTGCCCAGCCCACCGGGAGACCCAGCGACGATTCACGATATCGCCAGTCATTCGCACCAGCGGGTAGCAGCGTGGTAATCAGATCTTCGGCTTCCGCGGGAGGTGCAGCATAGGTCGGCCGCGCGTGATACATGATCTCATTGATGACGATGTCTTCCTCGATGTCAAAACGATTCGCTCCGGTCGGCGTGCCCAAGGAGGGATATTGCCATTGTCCGTTTCCATCGACACCCCGCAATCGGTCGCGGATCGTAATGGCGTCGGCAATCCGCTGGTCTTTCGCTGTGTACAGGAATAAGCGAGTTGATTTCGCCGCGTCAAATCCGAGTTTGGTTTCGTCAAGCACGTAGTAATCACCGGGCGCCAGTTTTGGTCCGCCGTTGATGGTGTAACTTGGGCCGCTTGAAGATGCGATGCGATAACCGTCGATGCTAATCGGGGTGGAAGTCGTGTTGGAAATCTCTATCCAAAAGGTTGCGTCGTCAGCTCCGGCGACTTCATTGAATTTGGCTGTGGGAATCCTCAACGAATCAGCCGTTCGACCGGTTAGCGTGGTGCTGATCAAGAAATCGGAATCCATGGTTGTTCGGTTCAATCCGTGAACCGCAAGCACGTTCTCGCCAGCTCGGATGGCATCCACATGCTCGGTGAGATCAATCGTTTCGAACCCACTGGTGGGCGTTCCGTTGTCGGTGGCCGCGGACGCCCAGTCAATTGCCGGGGGCGCATTGCGAGACGCCACTGGCTTACCATTGAGGTAAGCCACAAATCCGTCGTCATATTGCACGGTCAAGCTAAGTTGATCGTAATATTCGTGTTGAGGTACGTTAAACTCGGTTCGGACCCAAGCCGTTGAATTGACTGAATGCATTTGGGCTTCGATGTCGGACTCAAATAGATGAGTGATACCAGTCAGGTCATTTGGTCGAGTACCGGCTGCCAACGCTTGAATCTGTTGGGAATTCAGAACGTCTGAGAAAATTGCTACCTCATCAATACTTCCGGCGAAAAAACCAAAGGATCCGCCAGATGCGACGCCAAGTTGCCATTCGTTGGTGTCGTCCCGCAGGGAATTGAGCTGGACTGGGGCACCTTCGGCGATGCCATCCACGTAAAGTCGTAATTCGCCATTCGAGGCCGCCGAGGTGGCGATGTGGTACCAGCGATCAGGCACGGCTACGGTGTCACCGGTCACCGTGATCCGAGTACCGTCGGAGGTGTGTGCTTCAAACAATCCGTCTTGGTTCAACCGAAGTTGGTGTGACCAGAGCAGTGTCGGGCTGAGGAAACTGCGTAGAATGATGCTTTGTTGGTTGATCTCATCGAAGCGAACCCAGGTGGAAATGGTGTACTCCATTGGGCTCGCGAGATCAGTAATCGTAACGACATCGTCCTGCCCGTCGAAATGGAGGGACTGTCCACCTGTCAGGCGTGCCGGATGTGCTGCTTGAAAGGTGGGTGAGTTGAGTGTCCCGGGGTCGCCGTTGCCCGTTGCGTCGGTCGTGTTCGAGTCGAGGGGGTAGAACCGCGAGAGTGTGGCGTTTTCGAACCCTGAGGTGTCAAAGCCAAATTTGTTGGTTATCGTTTGCCAGGCTGTGGCTTCGAATTCAGGAGACGTCCAATCTTTGTCCGTATCGCTGGCGGTTGGAATGAGCAGCTGAGATTCGCTGCGACTGGTGATGAACTCAACCAACGTACCGGGGTCTCGCGCCAGCTTTTGGTTGGAAGAACCTGGCGTGCCGCCCGATAAAATGCTGCTCGCCCAGTTGGAAGGATTTGCCGTCGCATCGTCCTCGTCGACCTTCGAAAGGCTGTGGCCAGATCCGTCTGGCCCGACTGGCCACGGATTGTCATCCTCGAAGTCGAGGACGTCCATCAGGCGATTGGTGCCGCTGCGCAACTCAATCCGCTCGCCGCCATCCGATATCACGCCCTCAAATGGGCCGAGCGAAACCCTCTCACCAGGTCGTTGTTCTTGGAGCTGCGCGGGTTGTTTCGCAATGACTAAATAGGCACCCCCTGGAAGCACGGTTCCTTGGGGGAACGAATATTCGATACCGCCAGTAATCCGCCAGTTCGTCAAATCCATGTCAACCGAATGTTGGTTGTATAGCTCGACCCACTCAGTCAGGTTTTCTTCAAGCGGATGATACATGACTTCATTGAATACCACCGTGCTGTCCAGAACCAACCGGGCTTCACAGTTTTCGAAACATAGCCGATGTGACCGTCGGTCTTGCTTTGCTTCGACAGAACGTCGTGTTGAGGTTCGCCGTTTCATAATTGATGGACCTTCGGGGAATGAAGTCGCTCAGTGTGAATGACTGGTCGGGTGTTTCTGCTGGAAGTATGTGGCGGATTATACAATGAAAAAGTTCGTCTGTTGACGAAAACTCCTGAAGATAGATTGCGGTGAGAAAACTGCCCTGATCAGCAGGGTCCGCTTGCGGTGATTCGTAATGGATGCAAGGTTATGGAGCGTCGAATGAGTCTGTCGTACGTGGGAATCAATGAGGATGTCGAATAACGTTTGAGGATTCGTGTGCCGTCGAGAACTGGTCAGTTCGGTCGCTGGTTGGAGGGCGTTAACGATCGCAATCGTGATGAATCGATTTTACTTCGTCGGGCGACGTTGTTTGATGATCGAAATTGTCGCAGACCTCCCCAGCGGTTGAGTTCCAAGGAATCACTACTGGTTGCGATGTTTGGCTGCAGTTGTTGCGTTGAGTAAGTGCGCCTGCAAGTGTTTTTTTCGACCCGTGAAATGCAATGTGTTTTTGAACGTCGCTGGCAATTAAGAGGCGTGGCTGCGGAAAGGATTTCGCTGAGTCGGATGTCACTTATGAGAAGGACGGTCGACGAGCGATGAGGCGACGAACGATGAGGCCATTCATCCGATCATCGTTTCGTTGTTAAGTTTCCAAGGGGGCACAAATTAAGACGGTTGTTCGTGGACGGCCGCTAACGAGTTAGTGCGACCAAACGCAGGAGGAAATGGCTCGATTGGACTGTTTCGAGTGATTTAAATCCGCCGTTTCCAGCCAGCCAACAGCCTGGACGCTCGTCCAAGGCTAGGATGTGGCTAACCAACGCCAATCGGTAAATGTGGCGGCCTGACCAGCATCAGTTCCTTGCGGCCCGACGAGGTTCCAAACAGTGGCTCGGTCTATTTGAAAACGCTTGCCCGAGCCGCTGATACGAATGCCTCGATAGTCATCGACATAGCCGTCTCGGGTGGTTCGCGCCAGTACCGCAGCCCGATCATCTCGCTGTACCGGTTCGGCTGTGTATCGAGAAGGGGTTTGTGTGAACGTCGTCACGTCCATTTCCCATAGTTTCAGGGCGACGGCGTTGCCGTAATTAAGAATTGGGTCGGCTTGAGTACCGTGTGAAAGAACAACGAATGGGACTTCGAAAAGTTCCTTTGATTGCTGCAGTTCGCTGGTTTGCCGTGAAATTAAAGCCGTGCCCAGCCAGCGTTCATACGAATCGAGGAGCAGTCGTGTGTGCGCTATCCAGGCAGTTGATTTCCAGATTTCGTCGTCGGCCACAGTTGAATTCCCTTGATAGGTGCAGGGTTGGATCCATCTTTGCATGGTCGGCGTGGGCTGGCAATTGGCTGCAGGCTGCCTGGGAAAAAAATGAGCTTTTTTGGCGGGAGTGGTGACGATCTGTCGCGTTTGTGGGTGGAGCAGAGGCACTCCGAGGGGCAGAGAAGAGGCACTCCGAGGGGGCAGAGAAGCGCCGGAGTTGGAGGTTTGTGTTGGTGGGCCAAGCGGGTCGAGGCGTTAAACACCTCGACTCCGCTTGGACTTTTCGGTGGGCTCAAGGGAGCCAACGCAAACGGGGCATGGATTCGCATCGAGGGATGTTCGTTGTTCCGAGGGCGTGCAATTCGCGGTCTTTTGCAGGAGTCTCGAGGGTGATTAAACGAGCCGACGATCGATCTTGGCGTGAGCTTCCGTTGTCAACAACGTTGCGGCTGTTGGACCATCTGCAGGCAGGTGTTATTTACTGCCCGCAACATTTGCCTCCGGCCGCCGCGCGGATCGCTTTTACCCCGCGACGCTCGGACGATTGCTTGATTTGTGCGGTGGAAGGTCTGGATCTTGCGATCATGATTGCCGATGATCTTGGGTTGTCGTATTCGATTTATTCAAGTCATCAAGCGACCATTCGTGGTATCTGTCGGGCGACAAAGCGGGTGCGTTTGCCGACAAGTTGACCGTCCAGTTGATTTTCATTGCACCTTGCACCTTGCCTCGTGGATCTCGTGGTGGATCTCGTGGTGGATCTCGTGGGGCGCGAATTGCTCAGTGGATTTAAGAGTCAACCTGGAGTGGTCTGGACGTTATGGAAGTTTGCATGCGAAACTGTCGGTTGACCCTCGTGGCGGCGGATTGACATCAGACGGTAAAAACAGCGGCTATGGTTCCAGAGCATCTCCGACAACTCGCCGACTTGATATCCCTCGAGGCTCAGGCCGAAAAGCAGTTGGCAGCGGAGCGTTTGGCGGGGAAATCACCCGTTGCCGCAGAATCCACTGGTGAAGCGCTGATCGATCTGGCCATTGAAGACGAGGCGCCCGGTCTGGGGCAGCGATTTGTCGTTTCGTTCGTGAAGCGAAACCGATCGCTCGAGCTGCCCTGGACTCGTTTGCGTGGAGGTTCACCGGTTTTGCTGACGGACTTGGAGTCGGACGAATGCGTGCGAGGAGTGGTCGTTCGTCGTGATCGTCGGGTGATTCAAGTCTCGGTTGCCGATTTACCGATGGGGGAGCGGTTTCGGTTGGATTTGGCGGCGGATGAGATTACTCGCCAGCGTCAAATGGATGCAATGAATCGGGCTGCAACGGCAGAACGTGGCCGATTGGCGGTCTTGCGGGATGTGCTTCTTGGTCAACGAATTCCGCAATTTCGCGACTTACCCGCGTTAGATTTCTTTGCTGATTTGAGCGACTCGCAACGCGATGCGGTTCAATTTGCTCTCTCGGCAGAGGAAATTGGAATTGTGCATGGACCACCGGGGACCGGAAAGACGACGACCGTTGTCGAAATTATCCGCCAAGCTGTTGCTGCCGGTGATTCCGTGCTGGCGTGTGGTCCAAGCAATCATGCGGTGGATCACTTGGCCTCAAAGCTGGATTTGGCGGGACTCAATGTGGTGCGGGTGGGGCATCCAGCTCGGGTCCAAGAGTCGCTACAAATGCTCACGCTCGATTCCAGGGTTGCTCATCAGGACCGGGTCAAGGTTGCTCGAGACTGCGTCAAAGAGGCGATGCAATTGCAACGAAAAGCTAGCCGTTTTACTCGAGCTCGACCCGAGCCGGGTGAGAAGCGAGCTTGGCGAGAAGCCGCTCGTGAGCTGTTTGCGGAAGCTCGACGACATGAACGCTTAGCAATTCAAGAGGTGTTAGATGCGGCTGATGTGGTGTGCGGTACAACAACAATCGATCCTGGGTTGATGGGTGAACGGCGGTTTGATCGCTTGGTGATTGATGAATGTTGCCAAAGTACAGAACCCGGATGTTGGGTGCCCTTGCAATTTGCCGATCGGATCATCTTGGCAGGTGACCATTGTCAATTACCGCCGACGGTCATTTCTCATCAGGCGTCGCAGGCCGGTCTGTCGACAAGTTTGCAAGAAAGGCTGGTGGACCTCTATGGCGATTCAGTGTTTCGTCGTTTGACGACGCAATATCGAATGCACCATCAGATTATGCAGTTTTCATCGGAATATTTTTATGAGGGGCAGCTTCAAGCGGCTCCCGAAGTTGCGAAACGATGTCTGGCTGATTTCTCTACCGTCATCTCGGATAAGCTCACGAAGCAGGCGGTTGAATTCTTCGACACAGCGGGTGCTGATTTTGATGAAGAAATCGAGCCGGACGGATCGAGTCGCCTGAATCCACGGGAAGCCCGATTCGTCATAATGAAGGTACAGCAGCTGCTGGATGCAGGGCTCGCACCAGCGGCAATCGGTGTGATCTCTCCCTATTCGGCACAAGTTCGTCACCTGCAGGCCAGGCTTCAAAACGAGGCTATCGAGATCGACAGTGTGGACGGCTTTCAAGGGCGTGAAAAAGAGGCCATCGTCTTTTCGGCCGTACGTTCCAATCGACAAGGAGAAATTGGCTTTCTGAAAGATATTCGACGGACGAACGTCGCGCTGACCCGAGCTCGCCGTAAGCTTATTTTTATTGGAGACAGCGCGACCTTAGGTAAGCATGCGTTCTACGATGATTTGATCGATTACTTTCAATCTCTCGATGCGCATCGGTCTGTCTGGGAAGAACCAATCGACTGATATGACCAAGGGTTAGTGGGTGCGATCAAAGAGTTGCACGAGGTCGAGTATCTGTCGATCCGAATCCTGTTGTTCTCCGTCTGCTTCCGCGAATTCCAAGATCGGGAGCGGGTCGACCTGAGGCCATTCAGGTGTGACTGCCCGAAGACCAGAAATTAAATAATTGGAACCTGATGTCCAGATCAGATATCCGGCCGCTGCCGCCGCGAGGGTTTTACTGCAAATCGTGCTCAGAGATAAACCGTGCTCGTCGATCGTGTCGGGTAACCTGTCTAAATTCGCATGAAGGGATCGGGTGTTGATCTGGCCGATTAAGTGGGTTGACCCGTCCATGGCTTCGATCGAAGATCGCTCGGCTGTCGACGATATCGGTGTTTTGGCTGAGGGTGGTTGATGGGTTGGGAGTTCGGAGCCATCAATCGCTAGTAAAGATAAGGACTCGGTGCCGTGCATCGAAGCGAGGGCAGAGTTGCAGGTGGGGTCTGATTGGGGGTCGAGTTGGTTTTCGAAAACATCTCGCCAGTCGCCGAAGTTGAAATCGTCAATCCCTTCCAATCCCCAAGGGGAGGCGCTGTAAAGAGTACGTGATTCAAGTTCGGTGGCATCCAGTGCGGATGGTGCCCTTGGGGGGACCGTGAATAGTACGTGCATGGATTAACTTTTCGACACGAATGGCCGGGATGATGTGGGACGGACATTGAATCCTACCCCACAAATCAGCGCTGGAGTCGGTGTTGTTTTCAGGCAACAGCAGCGAAGCTCGTGTGGCAAAAGTGAGTCACGGTATGCCCGGTTCAGGAGAGCTCCTCGGAGGCCCTACGGAACCCTTTCCGTCGTTGTTGTCCATCCCTCAGATGCTCTGGCTGAGGCAAGTCCGGCTCAAAAGCGGCGTGTTGGCTACCATGGCGGACTCGTTCAAGTCGCGGTCCCAGCCGATTTGGCCTATCGGAACCGGTGGAAATGATGGGAAATACTAGGGGTTTTGCGCGAGTTTGTTATACTGGACGCTGGAACCCAACCTCGTTGCCGCCACCATCTTGCTGGAGCGGTTGTGGTTGTCGAGAGCCTTTTTTGGGCCGGTGTGCTGACGATTGGAAGAAATAGGGCGGAGACGGGCAAAAGATGAATCTGAATAATGGATATTGGTTTACGCGACAGGTGTCAGGTGCTCTATCGACAACACGAATTTCTACGGCCAGACCGATGCTCAAGTCGGCACTCTGCATTTTCCTTCTGGGGGTCTGGGTGCTCGCGACGTGGGGTGTCTCTGAAGGTCATGCTGATGGAATTTACCTTCGTAAAAGTACCGGAGACGAGATCGATTTTTCTCTAGGCAGGCCATTGCGGCCTTTACGGCCACCGATGTTTGGCGTGGACCCCAAACCGAACGAGCAGACGACTTCTTATTGGGAACATCTGGAATTGCTTTGGAGGTTGACTGACCAGGCAGATACCGTCACGGATCTCGTTGCGTCCAACCGCGATGATATCTCGGTAGCAGTTCCCATGTTTGATTATTCGAGAAAGATTGCACTCGCCGTTGAGTCTGAGCAGCAGGGGCAGCATTTAACGGTAGATTCGTTCGTGATCAATCCCGCCTTTGTGACCATGGATTACCGATACCCAGAAGATGTTCCCAAGGAGTATGTCCAACCGCTTGGTAGCCTAGCCGCAGGAGACTACTTGCTCACGGCCCGCCTTTTCGAATTGTCACCTGACTTCGCCAGTTTTGACTACGGCGAGATTGACTTTGAGCAATTCAAGCAAGATCCGCTTGGTTATGATCTGCCAAAGGGCTTTATCCGAGAAATGACGGAAGAGCAAGTTGCGTTTACGATTTCGTTGTTTGGTGACTTCAACAACAACGATAAATACGATGCGGACGACATCGATCTATTAAATTCGGAATTGCGTGCGCCACGTGGATCGTTGGATTTTGACGTCAACGATGATGGGATCCTGGACAAGAACGACCGCCTATCTTGGGTGAATGATGTGGCGTCAGCCCAATTCGGTGATGCTAATTTTGATGGCAAATTCGACTCTGGCGATCTTGTCTTGGTATTCCAAGGTGGCCAATACGAAGACTCGATCCCAATGAATTCCAGTTGGGCCACAGGTGATTTTGACGGAGATGCGGAGTTCACGACGAGCGATCTCGTAATCGCCTTTACCTATGATTTTGATACGAGGCCCCGGGCGAATGCACAGGCGGTACCGGAGCCCACATCGGTATTTTTGTTGGTATTCGGAGTCTTGGGCTTGATGCTTCGAAGGCGTCGTCCGGTTCGTTGAGAGACGTTTTTTCCGCTAAACGAACGTCCGACCCGACTGCGGACGTTTCTCGCCAACCGCCCGGTCGATGCAATCGCCTTTTTGGGGATTGGCTTGCCGATTCAAGTGCTCGCTAGAAAGCGAGCACAAGGCCGAGACTTGGTCCGTGGTAGACCACGTCGCCATCGTTTCTGGCTTCCACCGGACCTTTTTCGGCAAGGTAGAGATTGTCGGTGAAGTTTCGCGTTGCTAAGGCTACTTGGGTTACCCAAATCGCGGAGTAGCCGGCGCGGAACGTTAATGCCCTGCTCACCTGATGATTGTACGTCAGGGATAGTTCGCCGAGGAACGCCGTTCGATTGTGGTCATCGGATCCATTGAAAGTGGTACCCGGCGGGTCGGTGTTGGCGTAGCTGGATGTGACTTCTATTGCGTTCTGAAACAGCACGCCTTTTACATCAAAATCGATCCAGGTTTTCGGCAGAATCAGGAACTGCGAAAGGAATCCGACTTGCGCACCGAGCATCGTGTTCGTTGTGGTCACATCGACATCGACACTTGATATATTGGTGGTCGTCGACTCGGTGTGATAGCCAAATGTCTCATCAATGGTCATATAACGAATGCCAATCAGAAACGATGCTTCGGCACGGCGATTGAACAACAGGGGGTCGCCCTGATTGAAGAGTGAATCACGGTGGAAATTTTGGTCGGCAAGCAATTGAACTCGACGACGCAAATTGAGTTCGAAATTCGACATGTTGGACGAAAAATCGATTGAGGCGAGATCGTTGTAGTCGACCCGCTCAATAGCGGGCGAATTACCGAAGTCACTGAAGGGCGAATACAAGTTTCCGGTGCCGCCAAGGGCATTCGCATCTTGATTACGCACCGTTTGGGTATCCCCCCATTGGTACGCTCCCAGGAAGGAACCCTCCAGCCGATAGTAATCACCCAAGGAAGCACCGAGCAAGAAGCGACCGCCTGCATTGAAATCTGAATTGAATCCCCCTGAAGTCAACACGTTTAAGTTGCCAGCGGGTCCGTCCTGCTGAAAAACGATGTTTCCCGATTCGTCCCGATATAAGGGAAGAAGTTCGGCCATCGCATACACCGTAGGTGTCATGGCGGTTGAGCAGGTGGACGGAAAGCAGTTTTCGTTGGCACATTGACAGGGGTTGTGCCAATATAGATTCCAGCCCTGGGCGATCTCTGGGATTGGTACCGAGCTTGGACAATTCAAGCATTGGCCAAAGAGTTCAGGCTGCTGGTTTCCGATGGATGCCAACAAAGTCCCGATGACAACGATGCCAATACGGCTCTTTTTGATGCTTCGTTGTAAGACGTTCATTTACGTTCTCTCGATGGCCCAATAAATCCTTTTGAAAAGAACGGGACGCGCAACCCGTTCAGTCCGTCTTAAGGATTCGACATTTCTAGTTGGCGCCATCAGGATTGATCGGATCGTCGACAGCCTTCACCTATGGTGCGTAAATTCACAAAATGGAATTTAGCGTTAGATTTTCCTTAAGCCGTAAGGTTTAACAGCAAGGTGCTCGAAGGGGAGCCAGGCGGTCGACGGGTCGTTGTTCGTTTTTGTTTTGGCGAGCCGGGTTTTCTGATCTCCTGTAGAGAAATCCCGCGTGGTTTGACGGGTGTGTGGGATACGACCGTGGCAGGTTGCAATACGGTGGACTTCTGACTTAATAGTTGTCAGGATGGGGTAGCCGGGGGGTGTATGTCTTGAGAAGGAAATTTGGCGTTGATGAGAGTGCGTGGGTTGATCTGGTCGGTTGGTGCCCTGTGGTTGAATATTTGGCTGGTTAATGGGGCGGGTGCGGTTGAAGTTCGGCAAGGGATTGTGTTTGCCGAAGCCAATGGGCATTCGCTCCGGATGGACATTGAGAACCGGCGGTCGAAGAAATGCGACCGGCGATCGTGTTGGTCCATGGGGGCGGCTGGTGGCAGGGATCACGAGCCGACTATCGTGAGTTAATGGTCAGCCTGGCAAGTCAGGATTTGTGACTGCCAGGGTTGGCTATCGATCGACTGACATGGCCCAATGGCCCGCGCAGCTTGATGATGTGCAGGCCGCCTTGCGGTGGCTAGCGACGCACGCCCAAGCCTACGGCATCGATCCTGAAAGAATGGCCGTGACGGGAGAGTCTGCCGGCTGGCACTTGTCGCTGATGGTGGCCGTGTTGCCACAGGATGAGCAAAATCGATTCCGCGTCCGTGCCATAGGAAAACTTTTTGGCCTCACCGATTTCACACAGCTTAAAATATCATCCAGGATCGCGCATCGATGGAGTCATTGATTGGGGGACGGTTCGAGGAGAACGAGCAACAGCGAAAGCATGCGTCGCCAGTGACTCATGTGGATCCTCCGGTGTTCACATTGCGTGGTAGAGAGGATACGCTCGTCCCGCCTGTTCATGCGAAAACGTTGAATGAACAGCTGAAGGCTGCCCAGATTCCTAATCGACTCAATCTACTTGATCACACCGGACACACTCTCGGTGTCCATCGGGAAAAGTCACTTCGGACAATGTCCAAATTCTTTGACGTTTATTTGAAAGGCACCGAATTGCTGCTCGTGGCATTTGAGGATTTTGACTCTTCCGCGAGTTGCTGGCAGCTAACGGATGATACGGCGTAGGAAGATCACTCGAATGATGGACGCAGTTGGTTTGCCGTTATAAAAAAAAGTGACTATCAGCTAAAGGTACGTTTGCTGCACAATTCAGCCTTGCGGGAGGATGGGGTCGTTTCGGATTTCGTATTGGATGTCGATATGAGATCGACGAACGAACCTTATGGCCACCAGGGCTAGTGTCTATTTTTTGGCTATCAAGATCCGTCTCATTTTTACTATGTGCACTTTGGTCGCAAGGCAGATGCGCATGCCAACTTGATCTTCATCGTGAATGATGCGCCGCGAGTCAGCATTGCCATCGAGCGAACGGATGGAACGGATTGGAATCGCACTTGGCATCGGGGGAAATTCGAGCGTTTTTTAACGACATGACGAAACCAGTGATGGTCGCCAATGACAAAACGTTTGCTGACGGGCAGGCGGGGATCGGCAGTTTTGATGACACGGGTGACGTTGATGCGATACGATTGTGGGGCCGCATCGAATCGACAAGCGAATAACTGCGAAACGCGCGCTTGAGTCAGGTGAACGATCGATCATGAGTGAAGAGGGCCGTGCAATATGTGTTGAGTTGAGAATGGGATTCGCAATTCGGCTGTTTGATTCCGCAAACAACATTTGCTGAAGTGTTAATTGTTACCGATAACACGAGCGGACGTTTTCGTCGGCGACTCGCACTGTAAGTTGGAAACTTGATCAGTTGATCTAGCTTGACGTTTTATCCTAGCAACTCCCTTCGGGCCGATTGGGACCAAATAGGGTGTTTCCTTGATTGATGCGGGTGTCTTCGACATTCCATTGACGGAGAGTCAATGTGTCATCCTTTCGGAAACGATGGTAGCGGCGTCGGAAGAGCTGGAGTTGTTGACGAATCGAAGCAAGACTCGTTTTGTCAGGTCAGGAGACACACACCCTTTTTTTTGTTCACCACGGATATGGGCAAGTTTCAACGGTCGATCTCCGTGGAGCCTAGCAGCCAGAAGACTGCGGCGAATCGCATCTTTTACGCTACAAGGGTGGATCCAGTTAACTTGGTCGGCAACTCCAATTGAGACGGTCGCTTTGACAGCTTTGATTTGGCTAAGCTATTTCGGTCAGGAGAATGCGAAGCTTTCGTTGTTGGTAAGTCGACCTGGAAGAGGCCGACAGCCGGCGGTGTCGCGTCCCTCGGCCGCTGGCCTCAGGTGGCTGGTAATCGGATGCTGTGCGGATGAGAGATTTGTCGGCGTTTTCAATCGTGATGTTTGTTCGGCATTTCCTTGGACTTCGTATTTTGATATGCGGGCGAAGTTCGTTGCGATCTGAGGGAGTGATCGAGCGTGTCGGGATGGCAAGACAGCCGGCGAACGTTCCGGTTAGGGCTCAAAGACGGCTTTCTCGGTACGCCGGCAATGGGTTTCCTCTGGTTTTCACTGACATGTGTCCCAGGCCGACTGGGAATGTCGAACATCTTCGTTGAGGGGATCGGCGATTGCCAAGGCTGATTGAGTAGATTTGTATCAAATTGCACCCGTTTGGACGATCACCGATCTGTTTTGAGAGGAATCCGATTGCATCTCGTATTCGGGCAAGAGAGTTGCGCGTTTAGAATAACGAACCGAGTGGGTTGTGTGTTCCAGCGAATTAAAAATGCGAGGAGCGGTGTCTGAGTGGGTCATTTGGACGGTGAGAATCCTGATTTGGACCGTTTGGAGCGCATCGTTTCAGACTATCAACACGAGCTGGAGTCGGATAACGCTCCGAGTGTTGATGAGCTCGTACGGCAGCATCCTGAGCTAGCTGATCAGATTCGAGCACGTTTGTCGTCCACGATTTTCCCTCCTTCCGGGACAAAGGGGGGCGGTCAAAGCGACTTGACGGAGCGGTGGATGCCGAATCAGGAAGATTCTTCCGCATCAACATTTGTCTATCGAAGTGAGTCGGACTCCAAGTTGTCTTCTGAAGAGCCAGCGCCTTCCCTTTCTCCGTTGCGCCCTGGTGCTCAAGTGGGGCCGTATCGTCTGATTCGACAACTGGGACAAGGTGGCATGGGGGTTGTCCTTGATGCGGAACATCAAGCTTCGGGGCGGCGTGTCGCACTGAAATTGTTGTCTCCGAATTTACCCCGAACGCGTGAGACGATTGACCGTTTTTTAAATGAAGCGAATCTTGCCGCGGCGCTTTCGCACCCTCGTACGACTTTCGTCTATGAGGCCGGTGAAGTTGACGGACACTTTTTCATTGCCATGGAACGCATGCCAGGTCGCACGTTGCGAGATGAAGTTCAGGAGCGTGGCCAGTTACCGGTCCCCCAGGCAGTCGATTACGCGCTCGACGTTCTGGAGGGTTTGGAAGCCGCGCACAAAGCGGGTGTGATTCACCGAGATGTGAAGCCCTCGAACTGTTTTCTTGATGAAGAGGGCCGCGTTAAGATTGGTGATTTTGGTCTCTCGAAGTCATTGGTTGCCGATTCCGATCTGACCCGAACCGGCACTTTCTTGGGAACTCCGCAGTTTGCAGCTCCCGAGCAATTTCGCCGCGTTGATGTGGATCACCGAACTGATGAATTTGCAGTCGGAGCCACGTTGTATTTTTTGTTGGCAGGAAAGCCGCCATTTACCGGCGATGCCGCGGCGGTAATCGCGCAAATTGTGGCGGATGATCCTCCGGCCTTGAATTCTGTCAATTCTGCGGTGCCCAAATCACTCAGTCGCGTCATTCAGGGCGCCATGAAAAAGGATCCGGATCAGCGATATTGTGACGTGGCAGAGTTTCGACGCGCACTGCTGCCCTATTCAAGTCAAGGGAAGTCAATTGCGGATGTGGGACGGCGCGTGGCCGCGTTCTTTGTGGATGGTTTGCTGCTGAGCATCGTGGTGGCTGTCATCTCTGCTGCCCTGGCCACCTTTCAGTGGCTGAGCCGTTCGGCGTCTGATATCGGCATTTGGCAAGGGTTCATTGCAACCCTCGTTTGGATTCCGTATTTCACGGCTTGTGAAGGAATGTTCGGATGCTCGTTGGGAAAGTTTTGGTTTGGACTACGAGTGGTGGATGCCGAAGGCGAGCCTCCTGGGATTTGGCGCTCGTTGGTTCGCGCGTTGATTCTTCCCGGGGTCGCCTGGTTAGGCGTCGATTTACTTGAGAATCGATACGAAGAGCTGATGTTTCGAGCGGATGAAGCCGTTTTTGCAAGCATCAGCGTCTGGAATAGCGCAATCGTGCCGCAATTATTTTCCATCGCCAAGATCGGAGCCTGCTTGGTCGTTTGCAGCACGATGCGCGTCCGTAACGGTTTTCGAGGAATTCATGAATATGTGAGCAGTACTCGAGTGATACGTTTGTCTGCCGATGAGTTGTCAGCGATCCATCTCGCCTTGCCCCAAATGGCACCGGCCTTGGATAGCTCATTGCCAGAACGCCTTGGAACCTTTCATGTCTTGGGGCGACTGGGAGAATTCGCTGGCGTACCTGTGTTGGCTGCCCAAGATGAACGTTTGCAACGTCCCGCTTGGATTTGTCTCACTCAAACCGACCAAAAAGTTCCCAGATCTCGAATTCGTCTGGCACGTACTGCACGTCAACGCTGGCTCATGGAAGGTGAAGATGACGGCATCAAGTGGTACGCGTTGGAATCCGTCGATGGCATTTCCCTGACGGAGTATACGCGATTCGCAGATCTGCCTTGGGCGATAGGGCGAAAGGTATTTCTGGAGACATGCGAAGAGTTGGCATCCGCGAGCAAGGATGGAACCTTACCAAATAGCCTGGCAACGGATCAGTTATGGCTCAACAACAATGGTCACGTAAAACTACTTGATCAGCCATTGTTGGAAAGTAGGCGTGGTGGCGAATCGGAGGGTGTGCAGGCGGTTGTCTCGGCGGGACATCGCCTGGAGTCGACGGACAAGTCAAGTATTACTCGGTTCCTGAGTGCAGTCGCCCAATTGTGTATTCAAGATGAAGAAACGCCGGGCGTGGCATTGGATTTGGTGCGATCGCAGCATCGAAATCCAACTCAATCCATTGATGCTGTTGCCTCAGCGCTGCGGCGAATGGCCTTGCATCCGTATCGTTTTCGCTGGGATGACCGACTTGGCGTGTTGGCCATTTCGTCAGGGGTCGAGACCATTCTCTATGGGACAGTCGCGTTTGTGGTTGCCATGATGTTGGGAACTCAAACGAATCTTCCCATCGCATATTCCGTGGCAACAGGTACGGTGATCGGGTTGGTTTTTGCAGCTTCGATCGGTTACGGGTTACGTGGTGGACTTGCCTTTTGGTTGACGGGTACGGACGTGCGATCGAACTCACGTGCCCCGGCCTCCTCGGCACGCTGTGCTTGGAGGAATGTGGTGGCTTGGACTCCTGTGTTATCGTTTCAAGCAGTGTTGGGAATCTGGTTTATTTTTCTTTCTGGAATGGTCGCCGGCGTGGGAAACGTGCCGATGGAAACCCGCTTCACTTGGACGATGCTCAGTGCTTATTTGGGGGCGTTTGGGATCGTGCAAATTGTTGGCTTCGTGACAGCCATTTT
Source organism: Pirellulaceae bacterium (assembly GCA_029243025.1). Classification (NCBI taxonomy): domain Bacteria; kingdom Pseudomonadati; phylum Planctomycetota; class Planctomycetia; order Pirellulales; family Pirellulaceae; species Pirellulaceae bacterium. The sequence continues at coordinate 195,290 of JAQWSU010000042.1, forward strand.
GCAGCCCAGACGCGGTTTGCAGGATATTTTGGCAGGTACCTATTTGGTGCGACATTAAATCGGTCAAGTAAGGGAAGGCAAACTGGGTTTGCATGGGGGCCGCGTTTTATGAACAGCTCGATCCACACAACAGCTTCCGAATGGGGTGCTGTCGTCTGTCCGAACTGTGCTGCTCAACTGTTAGCACAAGCGGGAGTGGGAAGCTTGGTTTGTGCAAACTGTCACACTCAATTTCGATCGGACGGACGTTGGCCTCGCAGCCGGTTTAGCCGGAAGGCGATCATTAGTTGCGTGCTGGGCTTCCTGTCGTTTCTGCTGTTATTCCTGACCGGAATCCCGGCGTTGATCTTGGGCGTGTGCGCCCTCAGTGATATTCGACGGCAATCGAGTTCCGCAGCCTTGAAGGGACGCTGGCTTGCGATTATCGGCGCCACGTTGGGAGGGACTCTAAGTATTGTGATTTTTGTTGGCCCGATCGTCGTCGCTCGTCTTCAACGTGCGGCGATGGCGGAACAGGGGCGACAGGAAATCGGAGTGATGGTGCCCCAGGCACTCAGGGATACGATCGTCGCCATTTTGCCTCCTGGTGCGGAGTGGAAGTGGTTGCATCCGGTGGACGGTCTGGATCCAGAAGTTTCGGAGCCAGGTTTTCACGAACGATTCCACCGGCTCGACTACGATGATTCAACCTGGCAAACGGGCCGGGAATTAGAATGGCTGACAGGGTTTGGCTATGGAGCTCCTGTGGCGGTATCGATTGGTGAGCCGCCGGCTGGTGCCCGTAACACGGCCTATTTCCGTGCTCGCTTTGAAACCGATCGAGAATACCTGGGTTTGATTCTTACCTGTTATCGAGACGATGGTGTGATCGTCTATCTTGACGGGAAAGAAGTTGCCCGCAGCAATGTACCGGCTGATTCTGAAGATGCATATGACGCAATGGCTACGCACGCCATCACTTCCACGGCTGAAACGGCAAGAATGATCGTGAGAATACCTGGAGGATTGTCGCCCGGTGAACATGTGTTAGCCATTTCTCTTCACAATTCGTCGAACGAGAGTTCTGACCTTCGCCTAGGCAACCTCTGCCTCTATGGTACGCAATAGCATCATGTTGGCCCGGAACCTTGGGTGATCATTCGGTTTTTTGTTCGAGAGGGGCTACCAAACATGGCCTTCATACAAGATTCCGTTGGAGTTAGGCCCTTGGCGAGTTTGCGTCTCTTCGTTTGGCAGAGAAAAAAGACGGAAACCGGATCGGCCATGCGGACGCTGCCCCTTTTGCTTGGGCGAAGCGCGATGGGTTTGCATCGGCCGGTCTGCGGACTGGTGGCAGACGGCCTTGGTCGGGCTGACTTTGAAGGGTACGGTCAAGTACCGTGTGTCGGTCGAAGCGACTGTGGTCGTCAGTCGATATTGGATTCAGTCGTTCAGGCATCACTGACGATTTGATCGTAGAACTTGAGGTAATCGTCTTTGTCTTCGGTGGTTCGGAACTCCATTGCCGATCTGGGGTGAAGATTCAAAGATCCGGTGATGTTGTAGGGAACTAGCGCCCCCCATTCGACTGTATCTCGCAGTGGATCGATCTGATCCCGCAATAACTTAATCACCGGCCGGAGTGAGAATTTTGGGTTGCGGAGGAAGCCCAGCAACAGTTCCATCGGGCAGTTTCCTGCGCCTCGCCCCAGACCCATCATCGTTGCATCCGCTCGATTGGCTCCCAAAATGATCGCTTCTAGAGTGTTTGCGAAAGCGAGTTGCATGTTGTTGTGGGCATGAATCCCGATCTCTTTGCCGGTTCCCTCCATCGCCGCAAAGTACTTGCGGTAGAGCATGTCGATTTGTTCACGATAGAGGTGACCGAAACTATCGACGATTACCATTGTGCCCGCCGGTGTGGGTTTGATCGCCGACAGCACCGTGTCGATCTCACGCTCGGTGATATTCGAAACGGCCATGAGATTGGCCATTGTTTCGTAGCCCATCTCGTGGCAATGTTCGATCATTTGCACGGCTTCGGAAACCTGATGGGCGTAGAACGCCACGCGAACCATGTCAAGCACGCTTTGGTCACGCGGAATGATTTGGTCCTTCCAATCACTCTTTTCTGCGTCGGCCATCGCTGTGAGTTTCAAGCCGGTTTTCTCGGCGTCATGGTCGCCGACGATCCGACGCATGTCGTCTTCGTCGCAATGACGCCAAGCACCATAGTCGGCTTTGGAAAACACTCGGGGTGAATTCTTGTAGCCGATTTCCATGTAATCGATGCCGGCGGCGATGCACGTCTCGTAAACAGCCTTAACGACTTCATCGGTAAACTGATGGTTGTTGATCAGTCCGCCATCACGGATGGTGCAGTCAAGAACTTTCAGTTCCGGACGATAGGTAATCCAGGGTGCTTTATCGGCCATGTGGAAACTTTCGCTGCTAAGCGTCATCAAAACGGGGAATGGGCAAACGTATATCTATAGTTTTAGTTGCCTGGGCAAGCAACGGCGTCTAGGCCCAAACTGGCCAAAGTTTATCGCTTCGTGGACATTAATAACGTTCGTTCGCGTTTTGGGGTTTGCCGATCAATCTTTCGGGAGCGATTAAGCTGATTAATCATGCCGGACACTTCTCGCGATTGCCAAAGTATCAAGGTCAGGTCGGGTTGGCCGTTCGTCGGTACAATCGGCGATCAGATCAGCCCTTTTTCAGGCTGGATTTCGGCCTCGAGACGCGAAAAGGGCCATGTTTTGTCTGCAATCGACGCTGGCCTGACTCGCATTTCGTTGCTTGAGCTTGATGGTGAGGCAATCTTGCAACGGTTGAATTCGGTTCGCAGCTAACCAAAAGTCGCTGGTTGACTCAACTCGCCAGTTTGGCGGCGCCACTGTCCAGACGAAGACTCTCTGGGCTTGTTTCTGCGTCGGGTGTCCGACCCGTGACCGATACGGCATGGGGGAATCGAGGCGGCCGTTGCCAAATCACCATCTCGTTTGACCAGTGTCCGATTTTTCCACAGCCTTCACAACGACAGCAGGCCGAGTCCAACCATTCAACCTGGAAATGACGACAGATCACGATTCCTGGAAACATGCTCCACTCCTTTTGTGTCGGTTCGAAGACTCACTGATTCTTTCCCCAGTTTCGTCAGACGAGAGACACGTTTGGTCACCCCCAAGATTTTGTGGCTCAAATAAGACAGGATCTATATCTTGGGGCGAGAAGCTGGGGGGTGGGTAGCGACAGTCTCTCACCATGGCTTGCTGGCGGACCTCGGACCTCTTACGATGGCATCCTCCCAACCATCAATGATTCAGGGTGGCCGTTTTTACGGCGACGTTTAAGACGAGCTTGGGAACTCAAGATCGCTGATAAATTCAAAAGAGGAGATTGGATCGAATATGAGTGAGCCAAACGTTCGTGGGGTGGTCCATGTCATCGAAGATACGAAGACCTTTGGCCAAAAGGGATTTCGTAAACGACTGGTGGTGCTTGAACAGGACAAGGGGCGTTTCACAAATTACGTGCCCTTGGAATTTGTTCAGGAGGGATGTGATACGGTTGATGAACTGAAGGTTGGTGATGAGGTCGATGTGACCTACCGGTTGAACGGCCGCAAGTGGCAGCGAGACGAAAGTAGCGAAGTAAAGTATTTTCTTAACGCTGAGGCACTACAATTCAAAGTCGTCAAGAAAAAAGATGATAGCGGCTCCAAGCCGGTGCCCTCATCAGCGCAAATTGATGAAGACGATGAAGTTCCGTTCTAGCAGCGAAGAGTTGTCTCCCTAAAATTGCGGCGACCCGGACTGCGGATCGGTTGGAGCTTGGGGCAGCCTGCTAACCGCTGCCAGAGTTCCCGTGCGATGTCGCAGGATTGCGGCTGGTTTCTCGGTGCCGAACTGAGAGGTGACTGGCAGGAGCAGCGGGGGCAAGTCGTGAGTTAACGGAACGATTTGTTTTGCAACTTAGCTGTGAAGCACTGACCTGGCCTGATGTAAACCATCGATCGTTTCTCCTTCGCGAAACGCGCCCCAGCGACTGGTTTGCCAGTAGTTGCCGGAATTCACATCCAGGGCCGTGAGCCAGCCGTATCCGTGACAACAGGTGTCAATGCATTTGACATGCTCCAAGTCCAAAATCTCCCCATTGTGCTGTTCGGTGTGACCGACAATGGCGACCTTGCCTGATCGATGAGGCGTTGGAAAGGGTTCCTCGAGGAGTGACCAACGCAGCACGTGCCCGGGCATTTCCGCCAACGGAAGCTCCGGATCGTAGTTCGCGTGGGTAAAGATGTGCCCTTCAGTTTCGAAAAAGTCGCGAAACTCTCGAATGAATGCGATGTGATCCGAGGGAATGTCGGCGATCGTGCCTGCATAGCGGTAGGAATTGATCGTGTCGTATCCACCCAAATTTAACCAAGTCGACAGCAGCCCCGAGTCGTCGAATGCGTTCAGCAGCATCTCTTCGTGGTTGCCAAGAATCATCGTCAACTGGCACTGTTCGCGCAAGTTGAGCAAGGTGTCAAGCACGTTCCGCGTTTCTCGACCGCAATCAACCACATCACCCAGGCAGACAATCTGGTCGTGTAAAGTTGGCCGAATGACGTCAAGCAAGCTCTCCAGAGCGAATGAGCAGCCGTGAATGTCGCCGATGGCGATAATTCGTCCGTCCGGATGGTTGTTGGAAATTGCCACTTTTTTGCCGATTCGTAGGAGCTGCCTCGGAATGTGCAAGTGTGCGACAGCCCGTGTCAGGTTATTTGCTGAGTTTGGAAAGAAATATCACAGTCCTTGGCCGTGCCGCAGGTCGGGAGCGATTTGTCGATGTGAGTTTCTGTTCCTTGTATGCATCTTCATGCAAGTTTCCCTCATTCATCTTGTCGCATGAATCATGGTGGCTGCTAGCCGTTTCGTCGAACGTTCAATCGGCGGAGATCGTTTCTCCGTTGTTAACAATTCGAGATAGATCTGATAAACGGCTGGAAAAGTCGAAAATGGCGGGCAGGAACCGTTCGCAACCGTCCCATCGCGATGGATTCCCCGTCTCTCGAACGAGACTGACCTTGCGACTTGCCCAGGATTGTCAGTATAGCTCTGCGTCAATCGACCGGTATCAAAATATCTCGTTTCGTTGGGAAGGGAAATCAGAATGCTCCGAATAGGGTTCTTCACTATCTTGGTGAGCGCTGTCGTTACTCCAAGTCTGAACGCGGATCCGGCCCATCAAGAGGGTGGGGACCATTGCGCTGCGGCTGAATGTTCGGCCAAAACGTCGCTGCATCGTGGGGATCGCTTTCCCCTCGGATTGATGCCCTTAGCCACGGACTTGTCAGCGGGTTGTCCAGCGGGAAAGCGATGCGATAGATGCAACACGGATGGGGGTGCCAAATTCGCCAGCGAGATGATCCGAACCGCGTCGTGCGAGCATCAAGCTTGCCGCACCAACCAAACTGGCGATTGCCAAATTGGTAAGATCTCCCTGGGGACCGTTTCAAAAACGAAATCGAATCCGAAATCTTCGTCTTGCCAGTGTCAAAAATCACCGCCAGCTTCGGCTTGTGTTTGTGCGGGGCAATCGCCGGACCAACAAATTGCTTCATGTTCTGACCAACCTGCGGGATGTGAATCGGTCAATTGCACGCGTGAGCGTGTCGCTCGTTTTGCGAAATCGATCCTGGGTGAGCTTGCTGAATATCAACCCGCAAATGCCAGTGAGTTGTGGGTTAACTTAGCCCGGCGACAAACGCAACGTGACCCGAGCGAAAAAGTCGCAGTGGACGCGAGGTCGGTCGATCGGCGAGCCCTGGTCGTCTCTGTCGATCTGGCCCCAGGTCACGAAACGGTGGTACCCATCGTTGCGACTCAATCCGGGCATCTGCGTCGATCGCCGGAGTCGTTCGTTAGGCAGGTGCGAGGGGACGGCGAAGCTGTTTCGTGGCAAGCACGGAGCAAAAACGTGAGCGAGTCAGAAACCATGGAGTCAAAGTTGGCGTCCCTTTGGGCTGCAAATGTAACTCCTGAAACCTCTCAGCAGCAGGAACCGGTCGAAGTTCCAGGGCTTGGGACGCAAATGCCGGTCGTTATTGAGCGTCAAATTCGCTTCCGTGGGCCAGCCCCACCTTGTGCGAATAAAACTTGTGCGGATCAAAAATGTTGCAGCAAACCAGTATCAAGCGACTCGTTTTCGGTGGGAGAAGCCGTTTTCGCTCAGATGTGCCCTCCGGTACAGCCTCTGAAGAACGTGCGAGACGATCAAACGACGTTGTCTTCCATGAAACAGCCGTCGCCCGTGGCTGGAACCGAGACTTCTACTCAGCTTATGCAATTAGTTGCAGAAAATGCTCGACTTCGTGCCCAGTCAGAAGCGCGAGAGGAAATGGGCCGATTGAAAGATCGTTTTCAGCAGGCGATGCTCCAGCTTCGGCTGGAGAATGCCGAGCTTGTCACCCGTCAGGAGTTAGCGGTCGAACGTCAAGATTTGCTCGTTTTTGAAACCCATCTGGCGGTTGAAAACGCAAGATTGCAATCCCATGCCGAGCATGCGGCCCAACGCGAGGAGATGTTAAGTCGTTTTGCGGAAGCCGCTGTCGAGAAAGCTCAACTTGAAGCCTATTTTGAGTCGGCCCTGGAACGCGAGGAGATACGTGAGTCGTTGCGGGATGAGGTGATTGAAACGGCACGACTTGAGACGGCCGCGAAATCCGCAGAGGATCGAGACACTTGGGGCATAGAAATAATCGAAGGGCCGAAGGAAGAATTTGCGATCCAGAGCTACCTCGAGGAAATGGCGGTTGAATTGGAGCGTGAAAAAGCCGAAAAGACGCGCCTCGAGACCCGAGTTGCGGAATTGGAGCGGCTGATCCAAGAGGTTTCGTCCCGAAGCGACTCCGAGCATTTATTCAAGTGATGCCATGGATGATGTTGGTCAACGGTGGTCGTCAACGGTGGTCGTCGACCGTCCCGGTGAGAGTGACCTGATCGATGTGGGTGGTTGGCTTGCCCGGTCTTCTTCGGCCCGTGGAGCGACTGCAACGAGGCGACCGGTGCAAAACCGGTGCAAAACCGGCGCTGGACCGGCGCTGGACCGGCGCTGGACCGAGCGAACGAAGCCGAGCGATCACGCGTAGGTTTTCTACCCGTTTCCAGAAGGGTGCGAGCACCACGCTCCGATTTGTTTTGCTGGAGGTTCGTAGGGGATGAGAATTTTGTTGGATGGGGGCGGCGATTACGGGTTGTTTGTCAAATTAAAAGTGTTTTTTTTGAATCTGCTGCAACACAGGTTGTTTTTTTTGCAGTTCAGGTGATCACGGAGAGAAAAGTTGGGAAATTGGGAGGAATTTAACGTCAAAACTATTGATTGAGACTCCATAGCCAGTATATTGGGGGTTCGGGATCAGGTCGGTCCCGTAAGTATTCGTGAGTTTTCTCAAGCATTTGATAAATAATGGGCAGCTAGTGACGCGAAACTGTTGACTCGATCAAACTGAGTCGGCTTCAATTTAATTCGCTCAAATTCTTGGCCACGCTGGCGTGGCTGCCCTACCTATCCTTGGATCGCATTTTTCTTCTTGGGATAGTAGTGATCTGTTCGAATTCAATTCGTTGCGCCTCACGTTCGTCGATTCGACAGTTTCTGCGTTTGTTTTGATATCAACTGCGTTTTGACGTTTTTCTCGTGAGGTACGATCAATGAAGCTTTTAACATGTGCGCTGTTTGCGAGTTTGTACTTCGTGTGCCAAACTTCGCTCCTCACAGCGGGTATGATCGACATCACCCGTCCCGGTGATGCGATTCAGCTCGTAAGTGGTGTAAATCAAAGTGATGGGGCTGATGGGCCACCGCCGGCTGGCGAAGTGGTTTCCCATGCCATCGACGACATCGGTCAGAAGTACCTGAACTTCCTTGACCTGAACTCAGGTTTCTCCGTAACTCCAACCAACAATCAGCTCACCGTAACTGGTCTGCGTTTGTACACTGCGAATGATGCAGTGCCGCGTGACCCTGCAAGTTACCAATTGTTCGGTTCGATGGACACGATCGCGGGTCCTTGGAGTGCAATTTCTTCGGGTAACTTAGAACTTCCCGACGGCCGAAACGCCGGTGGCGGTGCTGTTGTTATTCCTCCGACAGGAAATCCAGCTGCCTTCCATCAAGAAATCCTTTTCGATAACGATATCGCTTGGGATCACTATCAACTCATCTTCCCAACCTTGAAGGATGCGGAAGCCGCCAACAGCATGCAGATCGCAGAAGTTGAACTTCTCACGGTACCCGAGCCGGCCACTGCCACGCTCGCTGCCTTTGCTCTGCTTGGCCTGATCGCCTACCGTCGACGTCGATAATACTTCGGCAGACACGTTGAATCGCAAAGAAAGCCGCTCACTAGAGCGGCTTTTTTTATTGGCTGGCAAACTGTCTCGAAATCTTTACAGTGAGAGAATTGCCGAACTGAATTGCCGAACTGAATTGCCTTTCGGCTCGGTCGATTCCCAACTCACTGTATTTGCCAAACAAGCTGGTATGTTGAGGGATTCATGCAAACCATCATTCTGTTCGCGATTGTTTCAGTTACTTCATTTCCCTCTGCGGACAGTCAATTTCAATCGCTGGCCGCATCTTACGTCCGGCAATTCCCGGCATTGAGTCCTGTCACCGCCACCGTGTTAGGGGATCATCGTTTTGACGGAAAGCTTGACGAGGTAAGCCCTGCCGCTCGTCAACGTGCGGTCGACCTCTATCGGGAATTTTTGATTCGACTGAACAAGATTGAGGTAGCTGAATTATCCCGACCGCATCAAGTTGACTTAGCGCTGCTTCGGCATGAACTACGGGCGAAGTTGTGGCGAATGGAGGAGCTCCAGGAATGGGCCTGGAATCCGTTGGTCTATACGGAATTGAGTGGTCGTGCGATCTATGGACTGATGGCGCGAGATTTTGCGCCCGTGCAAGAACGCTTGCTGAATGTGGTCTCGCGGTTAGAGCAGCTTCCGAGAATGTTGCAGCAGGTCGAAGGAACTTTGGACGCCCGTCGCGTCCCCCGCATTCATGCCGAGACGGCGATCAAGCAGAATCGTGGCGTACTGAGTACGATTAATAATCTTGTCGTTCCCCTGATCGACCGATTATCTGCCAAAGATGCTGTGCGGCTGAATCAAGCCATTGAATCCGCACGCAAGGCTGTGCATGCACATCAAGAGTGGCTTGAGTCGGAGCTGTTGCCAGATGCGAGTGGTGATTATCGATTAGGGGCCGTGCTTTACGATAAAAAACTGTCATTTGCGCTTCACACACCAATGACGAGGCAGCAGCTCCGAAAGCGGGCTGTTGCGGAATTGAGTCGTGTTCGCCGGGAAATGTACCAAATAGCGCAGCGGGCCTATCTTGATAAGTTTCCCTTCACGATCTTTCCCGCTGCGCCTTCAGAGGAATATCAGCAGGCGATGATTCGGGCTGCCTTGGAAATGGCGTATGTGGACCGTCCGAATGCCGAGGAGGTACTCGACACGGCGAAAGCATCATTGGCGTTGACGACCGAATTTGTGCGAAAAAAAGATCTGCTAACGATACCGCCTGATCCCCTCGAAATCATCGCGATGCCTGAATTTCAACGAGGCGTCTCATTCGCGTATTGTGATTCGCCGGGGCCCTTGGATGTGGGGCTGAAAACATTCTATGCGGTCTCGCCCATTCCCAAGGATTGGAATCCGCAGCAGATCGACTCATTCCTGCGAGAATACAATGTGAGATCGATTCATGACTTGACGGTGCATGAGGCGATGCCGGGCCACTTTGTGCAACTGGCGATTGCGAATCAGTATCCGGGTAAACTGCGATCCGTGCTTGCCTCTGGTACCTTTATTGAAGGGTGGGCCGTTTATGCCGAGCAGATGATGGCGGACGAAGGCTTGCTTGACGATGATCCGTTGATGAAGCTGATCGCCCGCAAATGGTATTTGCGGGGTATCGCGAATGCGATTCTCGATCAGTCGATTCACACAGATGGAATATCGCGTGATCAGGCGATGCGGTTGATGATGGAGGACACGTTTCAGGAAGAACGCGAGGCGGCGGCAAAATGGACGCGGGCACAACTTACCGCGGCGCAGCTGTCGACTTACTTCGTTGGTTATTTGGAGCATGCCGATTTGCGTCGTGAGATAGAGGCGAAACGGCAAGGTCAGTTTCAGATTAAGCAATACCACGATCAAGTTCTGTCTTATGGGTCTCCACCGGTCAAGTTCGTTCGCGCCTTGATGTTGGATCTTCCGATTTCTCAAGCTCCGGCGCGCATCGAAGAGGCCAATTGACGGTCTTGTCGAAAACGTTGATCGTGGTTCGCTAGTAGGTGGAATGCCACGCGATTTATTGATGAGCAGGCCGAGTCTGATGGTGTTTGCGAAACGGTGGGGCCTCTAGTCATCACCGCCTTGGTACCCCTTTTCAGCCCAAATGAGGCTGCCAACGAGGGTGAAACAGAGCGAGGGTGAAACACAATGCTGCGATCAAGAGGGTTGCGCCATTTGGTTCTGGCACCTGTTGGGTCGCAGGCGTTGGTTGATAGGCTCCGTATTGAAAAGCATAGACGAAATCCCCTGAGTTGAATTCCGCATCTCCGGTCCAATCACCGTCTCTCCAAGTGGAGTTTTCGAGCTGGCCGTCTTCGTATTCTCCGGTTTGGAATGAGATGACGAAGTCTTGTGAGTCAAAACGGTGGTCAAAATTCGAGTCGCCCGGGACGGTGCCAAGTATCGTCATTAGATCACGGTGATCAACAGAATCTAACCGACCGTCCCGGTTGACATCATAAAACCAATCGGATGACTGATTGCGAATTGCCACGCCAATACGATCTAAGTCGTTCGGTCCGAGTAAGCCATCTTCATTCTTGTCGGCGGGAAGAGGGAAGTGGGGGATGACGCTGTAGCCGATATCTCGCAGCGATTGGACTGTCGTATTGCTGAGAAACGGTGCACCATAATCCGGATCAATGGCACCGCTCATCAAGTCTTGGCCAAAATCTCGTCCCCGCGAGTCAACGATTCCGGTTAAAGGTGACAACGACCAGGGGTCTGTGGGATCGCCTTCTACCGAGGAACGCAGCAGCTGATCCCAGTGTCCACCGGCTGTTTTTGCATCGCCCGCAAGTTCGACAGGAATGTGGGTTGCGTCAGGAGCGAACTCCGTTCGGTAGGCCTGCAATCCGTACTGCCCGGTGTAGCGCCCGCTCTGGCTACGGTAGATCTGGTTGGCGTCCCAGAGTGAGCCAATTCCCAACGCGTGACCGACTTCGTGTGAGATGAGCTCATCCAATAAATTAATTCCAGCCGCAGTTTCGATGCCAAATCCGTTGGTAGCGGATTCCACCCATGCTGGGTTGATTTTCACCCATCCTGAAGTTGCTACCGTCAGCTTACCGCTTTTGAATGTGCTGGCAGGACCGCCAAGAGCGAGGGAACTGTCAGTGGTGCCGATCTGGATTTCAAAAGTGGTCGATTCATTTCCCTCTTGACCCAGGATCAAACTCTCCCAGAGCTTCTCAACTTTGACGACCGCTGTGTCGAGTAATGCTCGAGCAGATTCCTCAAATGGGTCCGTCGGGTCGTACGAGAAGATAAGATCAAAGTTCGCTTGGGTAGAAGAGCTGATGGTGAACAGGAGAGCCAAGGCGAAAAGGGCGGTTTTGCGGCCGATTCCTTTGAAAGGAAAGGGTTCCTGACGGTACTGCTTCGGGGTGGTTTGAGCCCCCTGCTCTGTGCCCTGTTGAACGTCTTTTGGCCGCTCAGCAGGTGGCGGCTGGGCAATGATTGCATGTCGAGGGCAGTGGGAGAGATTGGTCACTTTCCGGTTTCCTGCTTGGTTTTCCTTGCGGTAATCGTCAAACTAGAGCCAGTTGTGTGTCACGATTGGGGACCAAAAAAAGGAGTTTTAGAATGCATCTTACCAGCCGTCTGCTTTTTGGTTCTTTGTTGGCGCTCGCGATGATGATTGGTTCGCGTGTTGCGATCGCCTCGCCCTTCCACCAGCTTAACATGAAGCGGGGCATTGTTGCTCTGATTGATTTGCCAGCCGGCGGCGTCAACGCCGTGCACGATCTCTTGGCCAAGACCGAGCTGATTCTCTATTTTCAGTCGAATGATTCGCGGCAAGTCATGGCGGTGCGGAGCAGCGCAGATGATAAAGGGTTGCTCGGAGACAGAATCTTTGTTGCATTCGAAACAACGCCGACTATCCATCTGGCGGACAATATTGCCGACCTGCTCTACGTCTCGGAAACTGCGGCTCAGCGTTTGTCGGATGACGAATTGTTACGAGTAATTCATCCGAACGCGGATATTCACGATGGTGAACGTATCCTGACAAAGCCGGTGCCTTTGGGGGTCGATGACTGGTCGCATCCGTATCACGGTCCTGATAACAATCCAAACTCTACCGATCAATTGGTGAAAGGGGAATTGCGCACGCAATTTCTTGGTTTTCCAAAATTCAGTCCGATGCCTGAACAAACGGTTATCGCGGGGGGGCGGATGTACAAGGCGATGGGACACATCGCTCATAAGGCGAATCAAAATAAGTCGCTGAATACGTTACTTTGTATTAACGCTTATAACGGCACAATTCTTTGGCGACGAGCGTTACCTGAAGGTTTTATGATCCATCGAAACACGATGGTTGCAACCGAAGATGCGTTGTATTTGGGCGATAACGAATCATGCAAGGTAATTGACGGTGAAACGGGAGATTTGCGAAATGAATATGTGATCGGTCCCGAGCAGGCAGACGGTCCTGTTTGGAAATGGATGGCGATCCGGAATGGTGTCTTGTTTGGTTTAGTGGGCAACGAAGAAGTAAAAGTTGATACGAAAAAATCTGCGAGGAGAGGGTTGGGGCATTGGCCATGGGGGATGTGGGATGGGCATGACTACGAGAACCTAAAGACCGCGTTTGGCTTTGGGCGAACCCTGGTGGCGATCGACTTGAATACGGGAAAAGTCCGTTGGCAAAAAAATCATGCTGAATTTATCGACGCTCGGTCCGTTTGCATGTCCAGTCAACAGATTTATTATTATTGCCCTACTCGTTTTTTGGGAGCACTGGCGGTCGAGACTGGTGATACGTTGTGGCGAAACAAAGACAAGAGTCTTTTGGATGCAATTGGTGTCGACGGACGAGCTCAGCATTACATCACGGGCTACGCAACGACGTGTTACGTGAAGTGCAATGATCGGTATTTGTTCTTTGCGGGTCCTCAGCGTGAACGAATGGTGGTTGCGTCCACAGACGATGGGAGCCTCAAGTGGACCTACCCGGTAGGCAACCTGCAACTCGTGTTACGAGATGACGGCGTGTGGGCTGCGGGGCCTGAGAAAACAAATAGTGGCTTTCGGTTTGATTATGACACCGGCGAGGTGTTGGCGAAGTTTCCAGCAAGACGTGCTTGTACGCGAGCGACGGGTTGCGTCGACAGTATTTTTTATCGTGCCAGCGGCGGTACCGTCCGCGTGTTTACTGAGGAAAATCGGGCTCAACACATCGATCCAATGAGACCGCCCTGCCAAGATGGTGTACTTGTTTCGAACGGCATGTTGTATTGGGGGCCATGGATGTGTGGCTGTCAGTTGTCGCTGTACGGTAACATTGGGCTTGCAGCCGCCGGCAACCTTGGGAAGCCCGAAACGAGTGGCTCTCTCTATGCGGATGCCTTAGTCGCCAGTGGTGACGTCGAGAGCCTCACGAGACAAGTTGAACCTCTTGCTTCTCAACGATATGATTGGCCCACCTTGCAAGGCGATAATGCGAGGTCGAATCGAACGACGATCGCAGTGCCAAAAAGCGTAACAACAAGCTTTCAAGCGAAGTGTTCCTCAGGGCATCTTCCCACTGCTCCCGTTGTTGCGGGCGGATTGGTCTTCATAGCGGATCGATCGGGAACCGTTCGAGCTTTCGATCTCCAGGGCAATGAAGTGTGGAAGACTTACGTTGCTGGAGCCGTCTATTTTCCGCCAGCAATCGATCATGATCGATTGTATTTGGGCTCTGCGGATGGTCGTGTCTACGCTTTCGAAGCCAAGACAGGGCGCCAGTTATGGTCGTTCCGTGTTGCACCTGCTGATCATTGGATTGCGGTTTACGGTAAATTGATTTCTCGTTGGCCCGTGTCGGGGGGAGTTGTCGTGCAGGACGGTGTTGTTTACGCAGCGGCTGGTATCGCGCATTACGACGGCACCTATCTTGTTGCTGTCGATGCCATGACAGGCCGTTTGAAGGCGGCAAATATCTCTTCTGGTTCGGTTCAGCAAGAGGTGAACAATGGTATTAGTTTGCAGGGTGAATTGACGATCGTCGACGGTGAGCTGAGGTTCCTGGCCGGTGGTGTTTATGAAACAGCTCGCTACGATCTCGGCACGCTGGCATGTTTGAATTCTCCTCAGAAACAGGTTCACTCACAGTTTCGCACGGCGTTCTATCCGTATTATCCCAGTTACGGGAAATTCGTTTCGCTTGATGTGATGTGCCAGGATGGCTGCTCATTAACTCACGATGCGAGTTACGAGGGAAGTCAGTTCAGTAATTTAACGCTGCAAGAACCGCTTCCGCCCGGTGTCAACAAGCCGCGCAAAGAGGCAGCTCGCTGGATTCGAAACCGTGGGGGCCAACCTCCCAAAACGATCTGGCGCGATCAGGCGAATCGTCGATTCACTAGCTTTATCGTCTCGAATCAGCAGTTGCTCGCGACCGGCCACTCAGAAGCACATCCGGATCAACCATTCTTGGTGGCCATCGATATTGAGGACGGCAGCGATATTTGGTTGGTGCCTCTGCCGGCAGAGGCCGTCAAGGGCGGGACGGCCATCGATCAAGATGGACGCATTTTTGTCGCAACCGAAGACGGCACCTTGATTCACTTTTCGCCGGAGTCCTGATCGGTCACGCGGTGAATCATTCTCCCAATGCCCAGGACATGAACTGTTAGTCGTCGGTTGGCGGGGCCTGGTCATCAATCGGGCCCTCGAAACCGACCCGCTTGATCCGTTCCGCCCACTGATTTCTTGCGAGTTTCCGCATGTCGTCGATCGCATCGGATTCGTCGACGATTTCGAATCCGATCAAGGTTTCAACGACATCCTCGAGTGTGACAACGCCTTCCATGCCGCCGTGGTCATCCACAACCAGCAAGATGTGACAGCGATGGTCAAGCATGTCATCCAGTACTCGACTGAGTCGGGTTCGTTCATGAACGACACGTAGGTCGCGTTTTAGATCACGAAGCTTTGCTTGGCCGTCATGCTGATAGTGATTCAAAAGGATGTCAGCCTTTAAGACGAATCCGGTGATCTCATCACGGTTGGACGCGAAGATCGGAATGCGAGCAAAACGAAGCTCGGATTCTGATTTTAAGACTTCTGTGACGCTTAGGTCTTGTTGGAGAGTGAAGACAACGGTGCGAGGTGTCATGATGTCTTCGGCACAGAGTTCCGGAAAGCGAAATAAATTGGTGAGAATGCGTGATTCGGTGGGGTGTAGTTTGCCGGCTTCCGCTCCCAGATCAACCATCGCAGTGAACTCGTCGCGACTAAACCCATGCGGGTCTTTGCCTCGGGCGAGTAGCTTCGTCAGGAGTTCCGATACGACAATAAGGGGGTAGAGACCCCAGATTAGAAACTGGACGAAACGGCCCGTCACGGGAGCGAGCCTACGCCAATAAATCGCCCCAATTGTCTTGGGGATGATTTCTGAGAGGAACAGGATCAAGAGAGTGAGGATTGCCATCGCGACGCCCACGTACTTCTCGCCGTAATAAGCTGCTGCTTCGGCGCCTGCACCGCCCGCGCCGACCGTATGGGCAATTGTATTTAAGGTCAGGATGGCTGCTAAAGAACGATCGATGTTTGACTTCAGCTTTTCCAGGAGTGCGGCATTCTTTTCACCGTCTGAGTTGCGGAGATTTGCGATATACGATGGTGAAACACTAAGCATCACCGCTTCGGCGACGGAACAGAGAAACGAGAAGGCCAAGGCAACGACGGCGTAAACCACCATCATTGTGAAATGTTGGGGCTGACCAATTTCCCCCTCAGCGGCTTGAACGGGACCGATCGCCAACACGGGGGATGACAGGGTGATCAAAATTACTGCTAAGCAAACAGCTGTTCCACACCAGATTGCACGTCGTGTCATTGTCTCACCAAATGAAATTAGTTTGCGAAACGGTGTCACTCCCTGGACAGCTGAGATGAAAAACCTGTCCCAGCGACTACGATCATAGTCGAAAGGCTGGTCAACGTGCAGACCGAGATCGAGTTCTTGGCGGGAGTTCCGGATTGAGATTCGACACTGCTTGGGACGCGTCAAAAGCAATTTGGAAGAGATCGATTGCCGAGTCACGGACTGGCGATCTGATCAATTTCTTGCAGCAGAACAGGTCTGGGAGTCGATCGCACGGGAACCGTCGCTCGGGTCGGTCCACGTAATGGCCAGATCGTGGTGATTGGGGACGAGTAGAATGGATTTCGCTGATTCGAAGCTGGGGCCATCATGTCCGGCGAAGTCTACGCTCCAAACAGTCGATTGGAACGTTCAATCAGTTATCGAATAGCTGTTTTCTCGATGCATGACCATGCACGTGTTTTAGCTTCGTCAGCCACCGCACGCTGCTGTTGCGAATCGTGAGTCTTCCGTCATGGAAGAAGGGGAAAAGAAATTGGGCGAAATACAGCCAGTAAATGCCAGCAGTGATGCCAGTAGTAACGCGCAGGCATATCGGCGAACGTTTGCTGATTCCATCATGTCTAGCTAACCTCCGATTCGGTGGGTCCGTTTGGGTCCGACTGCATGCAAGTCACTGAAGTCACGACGGCTGCTGTTACGTTGTTTCGAGTCGTTACCTGATTGTTGTTCTTATCGGACATCGACATGCACTGCTGTGTAAGAGTTCAATCAGAAGCCGGAAAAAATTGAAATGAATATCGGCTGGCTGTTAAAGAGCGCAGCTCACGGTGTTGCGGGGTTTCTCGTTGCTTGGCGAGGCACGAGGAGATAGCTTGTCCAGTTGTTGAGCAGCCAGCTTGATGTAGGAAGCATGGTCGTTGCTGGAAGCTTTGTGCTGGAGTGGGAGCAGTTGCCGACAACCGATCGATGCAGGCGTTCGGTGGCCAATCCGCGGTGAGAACTGTTGCGCTGTTTCCGGCGCAGCATGAAAGGGGTGCGAGCTAGGTTAACGCTCGTTTATCGGCGGCGAAAGCCAATGCAGAGTAACAGGCCGCAGATTAATAGCGCACTCGACGCGGGTTCAGGTGCCATGGCCGTAGCCGCAGCGCGAGGCCCTTGCTCAAATCCATTGGCTTGGAACGCGGTGACGAAATCGGCACTGTCGAATTCTCCATCGCCGTTCCAATCACCCGACTCCCAAGTTGAATTATCTGCAATGCCATCCTCGTATTCAACTTTGGTAAATACGAAAACAAAGTCGCTGCTATTAAACTCACCGTCGAGATTCGAATCACCGAAGTAGGTGAATTTCAGGTCATTTACCCAGATTTTGCGGTCCGCGTCATTTACGAGTTCATCCTGATTCAGATCGTAAGCGATGTCATTGGTGCCTTGACGCACCTGACCGGAGAGCAGGTTAATGTCGATGGCGTCGAGAACTCCATTCTCGTTGAAGTCGCCGGGGATGTTTCCGCTTTGTATGACGCCTAGCTGCACTTCTTCATCGGTATAGGTTACTTCCCAATCGAGACCTGGAGTCAGTCTCGCCAAAGAATGATCGACCGATTTAAAGGGGCCGATGATTTCGCCTAATTCAAGCGCGACGGCGTGCTCTACTGGCTCGTATCCTGCTGCCTCGATCATTTCATTGATCGCGTCGAAATCGTCATCCAATTCGACACCGGCCTGGATCAAGGTCGACTTATCGCCTGCGTTAGGCGCATATCCATCTAGTTCAATGCGAAGCGTACCGTTGCTGATGTCGGCATCTCCAGAGAGTCGAATCGGCGTGATTGCTGGCCCCTTGATCTGGGTTATCAAACTCGAATTGCTGCTCACCTCCGATTCGTTCATAACTAAGTCGCCTGTGGCAACGATGATACTTTCGTCACCGATGACACGTAGTTCTGTGGCTTGGCCAGTTCCCGGCGATGAATTAGCTCCCCTTCCGATATAGATGTTGCTTGTCTCACGACCGCTCGTCGACATGATGGCAGCTGAGATGTTGACTGCGCCCCCGCCTCGGCGATTTCCAATCGCAAGGTGACCGGAAGTTTGTACGAATCCGCCGTTGAGATTCAAGGTGCCGGTGCGAGGGCCAGCTATTCCAGCCGCATCGTCACCGCTACCGATCTCAATGTCCCCAAAGTCTTGATCGAACAGGCTGCCCGTTTGGTTCCAAAATTCCAGTTCCGTATTTACCGATGACCGTGTAACCCGCTCGCAGTTCACCTGCCGAGAAATTGAGGGTACGGGTGCCTTCTCGTCCCAATTGGAAATCGTCGCCCGATTTAATGAACGCTTCTATTCCATCAATGGTCATTTCTCCGATCCCATCTGGGCGCCATCCTACATGAATGCTGTCGTTGCCGATTTCGAAAGTTCCATTGCTGATCCGCGCTGAGCCGGTGCTGTTGTCACCGATGAAGGCGCCGCCGGCTGTGAAGAAACCACTCGATTGTTCGAAGACGCCTGAACCGCCATTTCGATCCAGTCGAAGTGTAAGTACGTCTGCATCGTCTGCGATTTTTGCCGTTCCTCCGTTGTTGATCAGCGCCTCGTCGCTCGTTTCAGGGACATCGTCACTCCAATTGTTGGCGTCGAGAAAGTCACCTGTTTCACCTGTCCACTCAACCGCTTGTGCAGAAAGTGACCCAAGCAAAATCGTAAGTAGGAGGGGCAGTAAAGAGCGCGTAACATCGAAAAGACTCCCTGTGCCGAATCAATCAATGGAGAAAGACGTGCGGTCAGTCTATCCCTATTTCGTTAATCGGCAAGTCGGATAATATCGACTCGAGGGGAATGGTCAGAATGGTTCGCAGTAACGCTTCACCATTACTTCACGCCAGTGGCGTGAAGGGAGAGACCGGCTTTAATTAGCTGTTTTTATCGAAAGTATTTGGTTGTCAGCAAGGCCTCTTTGCGCAGCTGGGAAGAACGAATTCGATAGGTTTGACGGGACCTGCGCCATGCCAATCGCGAGCCTAACGGTTTCGACGGAACCAGAACATGATTGCGATGACGAAAAGATTCCCGATCGTGAGGGTGCTCGGCTCTGGCACCGTTGCATAGATGCGGTCGATTGTGTAATCGCCATTTTCTTGGCCGAGTAATTTGACTTTGATTCCGTCGATTGAGGTGGCGTCCACAGTGAAATCTGAGAGCTGGAAGCTTAGCGTTTCTGGACCATCCGAGAGGGTTTGAAGGGTTTCAGCGTAGTCGCCATTGGTTTCCCAGAGACCGATTCGGATCTCCGCGTTTGAGTCTGCACCGGTGAAATCGACATTGATGACTTGATTGGTGCCGCCGTCTGTGAGATCGATCCCTCCTAAGCCTGCATTTTCCGCCCCCCAATAAATGAGCTCAAGTTGCCCCGTGCTTTGTGAGGTTGAAGAAAATGCAAGTATATTCGGGATGGGATTGATGTTCGCTTGAACAGAAAGGTATTCAGAGAGTAGCTCGACTTCGGCGCTACGGAAACCACCGATTGCTGACGGAGTTGCCTGTAGTTCTAAGGACGCAACTCGGGAGGTGTTGGTGGCTTCCAAGGCAACCGTGCCAAGTCCGAAGTTGTCTACGTTGATCACGGAAGCGCTGGCGAGTGGTGCCGAAAGGCTGGCAGTGATTAGCCAGAAGAAGATTGGGTTTGTGGGTCGTTTCACGATTACCGCTCCAGGGCGTCGCATTGAAGGGGCTAGTTTGTCTGAGGAGATCTAGGGAGTTCCTTGTTTGGAACATTCACACTAAGCTCGATGGTCCGTTGGCTCAAAGGATTCCTGCTGCGAAAAGAGTTCCTTTTTTGGCTAGCGCCGGCAAAGGATGATTACTCGTTTCTTTTATGAAAAAAGGTCCACCGTAAACGACGGACCACTGTGTTGTAAACGCACCGTTCGGTAGGACTAGGTCACACCGTTTCGACGGATGAAAAGCGCTACTCCCACTCCAAATGCACTCCAGATCATGAGGGTGGTCGGTTCTGGGACGGTCGCGTAGATGCTGTTGATCGTATAGTCGCCCTCTTCTTGGCCAAGGATATTCACCTCAATTGCCTTGATCGAAGTCAGGTCGATTCCTTGGTTCGAGAGATTCAAAAACGGGAAGCTAACGAGCCCTGGTCCACCTGGGAGGGTTTGGCTAGTTGCGATGTAGCTGTCGAACGTGTCCCAGAGGGCCAGCTGAATCTCCGCGCCAAGGTCAGCTGCGGCGAAGTTGACGGTAATTTGCCGGTTTGTTCCTCCGTCGGTTAAATCAACCCCGTTCAGGCCTGAGTGATCTATTCCTGCATAGACTAATGCGAAAACTCCAGTACTTTGTGACCCGGAGGAGAAAGCGATGGCGTTTGGGATCGGATTGCTGTTTGCTTGAGCGGAAAGATAGTCACTGCTTAATATCACTGCCGTATCCCGATAGCCGCCAATCGCAGAAGTAGTTGGTTGATTCAACAGTTGGACGTTGGGCGTGGAATTTGTGGCTTCCAATGCGATCGTGCCGTCTTCAAAACTGTCAATGACAATGAGCGAGCCATGGGCCGATGGGAGAGCCAAGGCGATTGTTGCGAGGCAAAAATAGGTTATCGGGGCGATTCGAATCACGGGGTTAGTTCCAAGATTTTTGCTTTTAGGTGTTGGTGACGAAATCACTGGCAATGTGTTTTGACGAAAACTTTAAATCGAATTCGAAAATCGATTCGCAAAGAAATTGTCAAACCAGGTTTAACTTTCGTTTTGCTGCATGCCGGTGCAAACAGCATTCGGCTATTGATCACAAAAAAAGGTCCGTCGCAAGCGACGGACCTACTTCTTGAGATAATCGTTTGAGTTCAAACTAGCTGGCTCGATTTCGACGAACGTAGAAAGCCATGCCGACGGCCATAAGACTCCAAATCATTATCGTGGACGGCTCAGGAATTGCTGCGTAGATAGCGTCGATTACATAGTCGCCTTCGGGATCACCATGGACCACTACGGCGATTGCGTCGATTGATGTGGTATCAACACCGGTGAAATCCGATAGCTTAAACCCTACGAGTCCTGGGTCTTCCGTGAGTTCTATTTGCCCGATAAAGAAGTTTCCGTCGGTGTCCCTCAATTCTACGGATAATTCAGCACCGTGGTCCGCCGAAATGAAGTCGACCAAAATTTGCTTGTTCGAACCAGCGTCTGTAAGGTCAACGCCTCCCAGACCTCCGAATTCAAAGCCGTCATAAATGAGCTCGAACACACCGGTGCTTGCTGAAGCGGAGGAGAACGCAATAACGCCCGGGATCGGATTGGCTTGAGCCCGTGCTGAGAGGAATTCACTCACCAATTGAACGCCTGTGTCTCGGAAACCACCAATCGCGGATG
>JAQWSU010000043.1 GCA_029243025.1 Pirellulaceae bacterium
AAATAGAATCCCGTAGGCTTTCAGCATCGAGTCGACGTTTGTGGGCGCGCCAGAGCAACACGTTTTCCGGGTCGAACTTGCCACCGTTGGGATCACCTTCCTGGCTGGCCATCTGCCAACTCCGGGACAGGACAATTTCCCTGATAAGTTTTCGTGCCGACCAATCGTTCCGAATAAGTTGCAGCGCTAAATAATCGAGCAATTCAGGGTGAGTGGGTAGACTGCCGGTGGTGCCTAAGTTGTCCGGCGTTCGCACGATACCATATCCGAACAAATGCTGCCAAATGCGATTGGCAAGAACACGAGCAGTCAGTGGATTTTCGTCACTCGCAATCCAATTTGCCAATTCCAAACGGCCGCTTCCTTTTTCAATCTTTGGAACAGCACTACCCAAAGTGGTGACAACCTGAAGAAAACCTCTTGGAGCCATCGCTCCCAACGCTCGCGGTAAACCGCGTATCCGCACCGCTGTGTCCTTCGGCGTATCGACCTCTCCGACACACATCACCGTGGGTTGGTCGGGTTCTTTCTCCTGCTGGAGTTGCTGCAGAAGGCCTTCTTTCCCTGTTAACTCAGCGTTCAGTGTAACGCCGGAACCTTGGTCCGGTTCATGGTTAAGAAGTGTCCCGTCCGACTGTCGCTTCGAAGCCGCATCGCTTTCTTCCTGGCTCGCCTTGATTTGTTCCTTCAGAAGGCTGATCTCCTGCTCTAAACTGCTGATTCGCGCCTCCTTCGCCTCGCGCTCGGCTTTCTGTTTTGGCGATAGCGGATAAGGACGGGTGAACCACTCAGCGGCAGACTCGTTCTTGACCGATTTCGTGCTCAAGAAAATTCCAGCCAGCGCGTAGTAATCACGAGTAGGAATCGGATCGAATTTGTGATCATGGCAGCGTGCACAGCCGATGGTCATGCCCAGAAAGGCTTTGCCGATTGTATCCACTTGCTCGTCAACTATTTCAAGCGATAACAGTTCCTTGTCCTGGCCTCCGTAATTGTGCGGGCCGAGGACGAGGAAACCGGTCGCGACAAGCTGGTCGACCTCTTCTTGGTGGCTGGAAAAAGGCAGAAGATCCCCGGCAATGTGTTCCCGGATCAATTCGTTTAGTGGCTTGTCCTTCCGAAAAGAATCGATGACGTAATTGCGCAAACGCCAAGCATCCGTCAACGTTTTACTGCCGCCACCTCCACTCGTGTCCGCATAACGCAGAATATCTAACCAGTGCCTCGCCCATCGTTCGGCAAACGTGTCCGAACTCAGCAGACGGTTGACAACGGCCTCCAAAGCATTTGGCGATTCATCAGCAAAATATGCGTCCTGCTCGGCAATGGTGGGAGGAAGCCCGGTCAAGGCCATCGTCACCCGCCGCAGAATCACATCACGTGTCGCATCCGGGGCTGGCCTGAGCTTATTAGCCTCAAGCTTAGCAAGCACGAAATGATCAATGACCGAGCGTGACCAGGTGGTGTCGCTAACAATTGGAAGTACGGGTTCGATCACTGGCTGGAAGGACCAGAATTGACGCCCGACCACCATGTCAATCACAGCGTCGCCCTTGGGGGTCGATCCCGTGTCGAGCCGAGGATCATAGGCGCCGCGACGCACCCACTCTTCCAGGGTCGCAATCAGATGTTTCGGCAGTTTCTGCTTCGGTGGCATTTCCAAAGATTCGTAACGCACACTCTGTATCAACAAACTTCCTTCACTATCCCCCGGAACGATCGCAGCACCCATATCACCACCGGTTTCCCAACCGACCTTGCGATCCAGCCAGAGTCCTCCTTTGCGTTTGCCGGCTTCCTCCGAATGACACTCGTAACAGTGTTCAGTCAGTATCGGTCGGACCTTTTTCTCAAAGAATTCGACGTCACCTTGTTTCGTCTCAGCGGCTAACATCGCCTCCAAGTTCAGAAACACGCTGATCATCAGAAGTCGAACCCAAAAAAGTTGCATGGTGAATTCCGGTTTCAGATCCGTGCTGCCAGCTTATTTAAAAAACCGTAGGCAGCAAAAAACACCCAGCTTCAACGCTAAACGATAAAAGGCAGGAATTCGATCGCCGGCTCCGACCAGGCTTTCAAATCGTAGACTCTGATTTTACCAGACCCTAAAACCGTTCACTACACGGAACGACTCACAAAATCCGCGAATAAATGGCAGCTTAGGGGAAGTTTTCAGGCCTCATCTTTCGACAAAGTATCTGACGCCTTTTTTGTCCTCTTTCTTGGCTGCGGACCCTTCCCGATTGGCCCCGACGAATCGATTTTTTAGCCGAAAGGCCATCCCGCCCAGGCTCGTCTTCTCAAAAACATATCCTCTGCAAGCAAGACACGTCCCAGTTGCCTTTCTACCCCGAGCCAACGACGATTGATTAGCAACACGCCTTGGGTCGCTACCGACCATGATCTTTCGTTCGCGACTTTTATTTGCCTTCATTCCAAAGAATGTGCGTGCCGCTTTTCCCTGGAACAATGACGTCCTTCCAGCCGTTCCCGTCGAGATCTTGGACACGAATCTGCAAACCGATACCTGGTCCTTTCCCTGCCGGTGCCTTCGAAATCAGATGCTTGCTCCAGGACTGACTTACCGGATTACAGTTATAAAACTGGACGGTAATCTCATCATTCGCCCCCACATCGCGACCTGAGTGAGCGTAGTAACGCTTGCCCGTGATAAGTTCTGGCCGGCCGTCGTTGTCAACATCATCCCAAGCCATCGAATGACCCTGCGAAAATTTCTTGTCGATCAGATGCTGACGCCACGCGGTCATCCCATTGGCCTGAGGCTTCAACTGCTCATGCCAATAAAGGCCATAGCTGTGACCATCGGCCCAAATGATGTCGTTTCGGCCGTCCTCGTTCAGGTCAACGACAAGAATCGGGCAACTGGCGTGAGGCAGATCGAAATCGTGGTGATATTTCCACCGACTGGAAAATGGTTTTGCCTTAGGTTGCTCGTACCAACCGGACTGAAAAATGATGTCCTGCTTACCGTCACCGTTGATATCGCCAAACCCCATACCGTGCCCATTGCCAACTTCGGACACAAAATGCATCGAAGCACTGACCTGGCCATCATCGCCTCGATTAAGTCGGACTATCTGCGTGGGATTCGTCGACCTCCAGGAATTCTCAATAAACTCTGGCGTTCCATCATTGTCGATGTCGTGGAGAAACGTGGCTTCGTTGAAACCCGTTCCGGTATCGATCAGTTGATGAGCTTCCCAGGCATCGACCTCATAATTTCCGGCACCCGGATTCTCATACCAATGCACAAGCGATTCCTTGAAGGTCCCAGCGAGCACATCGAGATCACCGTCACCATCCATGTCGTAGAGGTGCTCCGAGTTGCTGTCCATGTAGTCCGCTCCAAAAGACCCTATCTTGCGAACCGGTCGTTGCTTAAAGTCAGGTGCCTGATACCAGTATTCGCCGGCGGTAACATCCAGTTTGCCGTCCCCGTCGATATCCCCGACGGCGACTCCCTCGTTGTTGTCCTTGTGGAGCTGCTGAACGCGCCACTTATGGTTCGCCACAACCTTCTTTCCAGATCCCTGCTGCGCAGATAGGTCCACCGCGATGACTAAAATAATTGTGACGCCTAAAAGACAAGTAAGTTTCATGGCGAAAACATCCTGAGCTATTGAGATGGTTGATTTCGGAGTCGTTGAAAAACCAAAGTAACTTTTTCGTTGCTGACCACAAATTCTGCATTGATCAGCGGTCCGGCACCCAACGTTTTTCTTGCGTGATATCGAAACGGACCACGCCATCGTTTCTGCTGTTCAGATCAAGTCCACGAGAGTTGCCATCGTCAATCACGTCCTGTAATTGGCGCGTCATCCGATTGACAATATCAGCATGCTTTCCGGCAACATTATGTTGCTCAGCGAGATCCGATTCAAGGTGATAAAGTTCTGCAATCGTGGGCTTGCCGCGTGATTCCTCCAAATTCGATCCACTCATCCGGAAGACTAATTTCCAGGGCCCATCTCGGTAGGCAAATTCACCCATGTTCGAATGACTTACTAGCCGAGTGCGACTCGCCTTCGATTCGACTCCCAGAGCCGACGACAAAAAGCTTTCACTATCTTCGGCACTGTTAGCGGGCAAGGGTTGGTTCACAACACTCGCGCATGTTGCAAACAGATCGGTCAGGCTAATCAATTGATCACTCGTCTTACCAGCCTCAATTTGATTCGGCCATCGGGCCACCAGTGGAACGCGATGGCCGCCTTCCCAGATATCACCCTTGTGTCCGCGATAGGGACCGCTAGGAAGATGACCGGCCGCGATCAACTCTCCCCAACCTGTATAATGCGAGTGGCCATTGTCGGCCGTAAAAATCACAAGCGTGTTTTCGGAAAGCCCGGCTTCATCGACCGCCTTGATTATTTGCCCTGCCGACCAATCCGTCTCCATCACAAAATCGGCAATGGGTGCAATACGGCTCTTGCCTCGAAACTTTTCTGACGGCACAACCGGTTCGTGCGGCGACGTCATCGAGAAAAAGAGGAAGAATGGTTGTTTCGATTTTGCGCGTTCGTGAATCGCTTCAACGGCGCGACGCGTGATCTCAGGCAACACGTCTTGCATTCGCCAATTCGGAGCAGCGGGAGCACCGACAAATCCTCGGGGTAATACAATCCCTTCGGTCGGATCCGGTTGAAACGCCTCTGTGGGCAACGCCACAACTCGATCGTTCTCGATGTAAGTAAAGGGCGGCAAATTCGGCAGATCGACACCGAAGAAATAATCAAAACCGCGATCGGTCGGCCCATCGGCAATTCGTTGGGTAAAATCCCATCGAAGCTTTTTCTGACCATTTCGTACTTCCGTCATTTGACTCCGCTGCGGGCCAGGCCAATTCCAACCAAGATGCCATTTCCCAATGCAGGCCGTGTAATAGCCATGTTCTTTTAGGAAGCCGGGAAGGGTAGGGCGTTTACTGCTGATCAACGGCGGCTCGTAGGCCGCGATCACCCATTCTTGAAGTGGGGTCCGCCAAGAGTACCGGCCCGTCAACAATCCGTACCGCGTCGGCGAACAAACGGCTGACGGGCTGTGTGCATCGGTAAAACTAATTCCCTGTCGAACCAATTTGTCCAAGTAAGGCGTGCGGATCTTGTTGTTTGGATAATGTGCCTGTATGTCCCCCACGCCAAAGTCGTCGGCCAAGATGACAATAATATTAGGATGTGTCGCATGGGCGCAGGTTGACGCGGTCATCATCATGACCGCCGCCAAGAACCGCAGCAATTTGTTCCATATCGGTTTCATGTTGGCTCCGGCGAAAATTCTTGAGTCAGGGACGAGCGTCACCTATCTTTTCGCTTTATCAACGAGGAAGTCAACTAATTCCTGACACTGAAAATAACCGGGCCAAAAGCTGTGCCCCTGACCCTTGACCTTAATCACTTCGATCAAGTCACCGCGGCCCTTTGATTGGTACACGCTCTCGAGTGCCTCCGAATTCTCTGCCAGCGGCACAACCGTATCCTCCCGGCCGTGGATGATAAACACGGGGATGTTTGCGTCAGCCAACACCGCAGCCCGTTTGATCGGATTAAATTTTTGCTGCTCAGCGGCGAGAACTTCTTCGCTAACCCCATAGGCTGGCGCAGCACGTCGCAAACCAGGATAAGTCGTGTAGTCGTAACATGGATAAATGCCCCCGATGGCCGCCACTCGATCGGGATGTTCAATTGCCCAACTGCTTACCCATAACCCACCTCGACTGCGACCAAGCAACGCGGGCTTCTTCGAGTAGCCATCCTTGACCATTTTTTGGTAAAGCGCCTCAAAATGAGGAAAAGCGTAGGGACTGCCATACGCTTCGCCCACATCAATTCCCGCTACGGCAATCCCCGCATCCAGGAACTGCTGGTGCATCCAACTCTCGGCCTGGTCAGGATAGGAAGACAACGTCGCCCCGTAGAAGATCCAAGGCTTCGGTCCGCCAGTCGTGGATGTCCCAGTGGTTGAATTCTTGGTGGGCTCCATCAAAAACGCATGCCTCCCGCCAAGCAGAAATGACTTTCCGCCCAGCAGAACCTGCTTACGCTTTGGTTTCGCCGCCGCCTGGGCCTTTCTAATAGGAATGGACCGTACTGTTTTCTGCTTGGCTTTCTTTTGCACTTCCGGCGGCAAATCGCGCGACGCAAGCAAGCTAAATTCGTCGAGATGTCGATTCCAATCCTGCACCAATTCTTGCAGTTTGTCGGCTTGCGGCACAGCCAGATCCAGAGACTCCTGACGATCTACGCCCAAGTTGTAAAGCTCCCAAGGTTCGCCGATCGGTGCAACGGCTTTCCAATCGCCCCTGCGAATGGCTTTGTGGCCGTCGTGAAACCACCAAATAGAATTTTGATCAACTCGTCTTTCTCCAACCGGAGCATCCTGACTCAATTCCGGCAACAAACTGCTGCCGGGAGCCGGTGGCGCATTCGCAGCTTTTTCGGCTCCCGTCAATTCAAGTAGTGTTGCAGCAATATCAATAACATGGCCCGGATTACGACAAATTTCCCCACGCGCTGGAATACCCTCAGGCCAAGCGATCAGTAACGGAGTCGACGTCCCCCCCTCGTGCGTCCATGTTTTGTGGCGTCGAAACGGGGTATTGCAGGTTGTCGACCAACCGGGACCAAGACACAAATACGTATCGGCGGCGCCCGGCGACAAGTTGGGATCATGCCCGTCGTCTCGGACCATGATCTCCGCACTGGCGCCGTTGTCAGAGAGGAAGATCACCATCGTGTTTTCCCACTGCCCCATTTTCTTGATTTGGTCGAAGACACGACCAATCTCAATATCCATCCGGTGAATCATTGCCGCATGGATCGCCATCTTCGTAGCCTGAAACTTCTTTTGCGGATCACTAAGCGCTTTCCAAGGAACCGGCTTGTTGACTTCTCCATCACCCAAAATTCCGAATGCATCCGGAAAATGATAGGGCGGCCCCAAATCGCGTTCCACTCGCGACGGCTGACTGACGGCCGTCGAATTCAATAAACCCATGTCTTGGATGCGCTGCCACCGCCTCTCACGGATTTCGTCCCATCCGACCGTATACCTGTCCTCATAAAGAGCGATATCTTCGGGCAACGCCTGAAGCGGAAAATGGGGTGCGGAAAAAGCCAGGTAATGAAAAAAGGCCGATTCAGCATGATGCTTTTGATGCTGGCTTAGGACTTCGATAGCGTGATCCGCCAGCGCCGTGGTCGCATAGAAATCAGTACCCTTTTCGACGGGTGGCAACGCCACGTCGTCTTTCCAATGGCGATTCGGATTAAAAAAACGACCCTGATCTTTGAGTAGATACGAACGATTAAAACCGCTCGCGATCGGCATACCATCGATATGCCATTTACCGGTATGGTACGAACGGTAACCAACCGGCGCCAAGAGCTCCGGGAGTAGCACAGCCCAATCTGGACGCGTGCTTTGTCCACCGCCAGGAACGCTAGGCAATCGATCCCGGCGAATTTGTTGTGCGTAGTATCCGGTCATCAGAGCGCCACGCGTCGGCCAGCAGCGCGCTGTGTTGTAGAATTGGCTAAATCGCAACCCTTCCTCCGCAACCGAATCCAAATTGGGTGTCGTGATTTCTCCGCCATAACACCCCAGATCCGAAAATCCGAGATCATCTGCCATGATCAAAAGAATGTTAGGCTGACGCGTCTCGGCATTCGCCGACGCATGCATAACAAAAGCCAACGCCATGACGAGCAATAATTTTTTGAATTGAGGTTCCATCTTGGCTCCGGGAAAATTCCTTAATGTGTCGAACGTGCCACCCCCCGGCAACTTGCTGCAAATCCTTTGCATCCAAACCCTCAACATCCTGTGGTTTTAAGAACTGATGGACCGGCAAAGATCGACTACGCATTCAAAATGCATTCGGTCAAAGTCGCATCTTTAGCGACGGTATGACGCTGGACGTCTCACCACCATTGTCGCTGATTTCTATCACATTTCGCAAGTAAACAGAAAGAGTGATCATTTTTAGAGCGAGTTCGATCTCTTGTGAAGCTCGCCAGCCAAGACGTGGTCATTCCATCGTAAGAACAGCTTCATCTAACGCGGCAATCCCTGACTGGAATACCTCGTCTACCATCACGTGGTTTCCCAGGCAATCAGCCCTCGTCTTTCACCTATTTGGTACGTTCACCGAATGAGGCGAAAACTACTGCGATCAATCACTCAGACAAAGGAAGTCTGTTATACACACCACAGCGTCCGCCGAATTGCCTTTTCATGATCTTGGATTTACACGCATGAAAGCCATCGTTGGTCACGACGAAAAACATGAGATATCCGGCGAAGCACGGCAACGCCGATCAGCACGGATCGCTAATCGCTTCTGGTCGACAAGAGCCCAGCGTAATCGTTTTTCGAGATAGGTTCGCTAAGATGGGCCGCCTATCTGCTTGGCGAATACCGCCCCATCCCAGTGGGGCGGTAAGAGATTCTCTAAAATGTTGCTATTGATTCGCCACAAGTCCTTTGCCACGAACGATGCTTATCGTCGCCGGCGCAGTCCGAGCAGTCCCAACAGTGCAGTAAGCACCATCAATGACGAAGTGGGTTCGGGGACAACGCTGATGCCCTGCAAACCATTTTGGTAGATCGTTTGCACTTCCGCATCGGAAATTGCCGTGTCCCAAAATGCAAAATCGTCAAACGAGCCATCCCAAAACCCGGGCGCTCCCGGATCAGCCGTATTTCCAGCGTCGTCCGTCTTTACACCAATGCCAATGATGCCGGTGCCGGCGTCTTGTTGCAACTGAGGATAATTCAGTGCGCCCGAGAAGTCAGCCTCTGCCGTTAGCGATCCGTTTTGGAAGAGCTTGTGCTTTCCACCTCCGTAAGTGAAGGCAACGTGGGTCCATTCGTCGGTCGCAAATTGGCTACTCTCGCGAATATTGCTCACCACGGAATCAGTGTTAAACAAAAAGTTACTAAGGTCGCCGTCGCCCGCCTGGATACCAAAGTGATACTGTCCGGCTTGCGCGCCGCCCCAGTTCTTTACGATGGATGCCCAAACAGGTGTCGAATCCGCTTTCACCCAGCCAGAGAAGCTCATTGCTTCAGCCCCATTAGCAATCGGATTCGTGGCTCGCAGCCAACCATCGACACCATCAAGGCTGACGGCGCCGCCAATAAAACCTTCCGACCATGCCGACCCACCGTTGAGTTCTGCATCACCCGCCGCACCGCGAAGTGCATCAGCGGCAACCGTTCCCGCTTGCTCATCAAAGGTGTATGCCGACACTAATTCAGCACTACACCAATCCGAGGCGATCAGCAGACCCAAACAGGTCAACGTCACAATCCGTAAGTTCATCTTTTTCACCTTTCCAAGCGGCCGATCAAGTCCAAGTATTTTAAATACAAAACGCGAACTATTCGAGAAGCAAGCAGCGGCCTTCGGACGCAACACAGCTAGGGTTAAGAGAACCGAAGCATAAACCGACCCGCTCGCAAATTGGGATAAATGCGTTAGCGTTCGTTCATTAGCTGTATTTCGATCGACTCGGGTTGGTCACGACCATCGCCCCGGCCATCGGGGCGATGCTTTGTGAGAGAATAGGTTCACCGGCGACGACGCACAAACGCGAGTATGCCCATCAGGAAAAGTACAACGCTACTCGGTTCGGGCACGGCTGCTACTGCGGGACGTGCGCCAACTTCATAACCACCGTCGGTGAAGGCAGCAACAAAATCGCTCGAATTAAAATCGCCGTCGCCGTTCCAGTCGCCGTCGGACCAAGTCGAATTTCCGTCCAAATCGTCTTCATACTCCCCAGCACCAAAGACGAGAACGAAGTCGGTGGAATTGAATTCACCATCGAAGTTTGAATCGCCAATCCAGGTACCTAAAACGTCGTGGACGTAATTAGCGCGTTCTGTCGGATCCGTCAGCGAGCCATCATCAAGGCGAAGGGTCGGATCGGATGGTTCACCGGCGATCATCTGGCCCCAATAATCCGGAATCTTATTCGGGAATCCACCAGGATTCGGATCGGCCCAGACGTAAGCAGAAGTGAAAGCCGTGTCCCCATTCCGATTTCCTAATTCATCTGGATCGTCGTTATCACGGTAACTAAATTCAATCCCGTAGTTGTTCCCGTCCGGATCATTCGCCGCACCTAAAATTGCCGGCAACGGCGTGTCAAATACACTCTTGTCGACTCCCACTTCAACTAACCAACCGGTATCGGTGATGGTGACGGCCGACTCGACGCCAGCCTCCACTTGTTCCTGATAATCGGGCGGCGAATTCCATACCTGCACACGGTTTTCTGCGTCAATCACCAATTGAACGTCAGACTCCCAGGCAGGATCTCCACCCTTAAAATCACCACGATCGTTGGACGGATCGAAGTAAAACTCTACCGAGTCGTTTGCCCAGGCAGCATCATCGTCTGTATTGATTTCGTCCTCAATAATGTCCACCAGAAAGTACTGATGAGTTTCATTGTCTCGGGCATAGAATTTAACTGAATTATCGGCACGGTCGTCGGGCAACACTCCACCATCCCATTTTGCACCATAGAAAATATTCTCTTCTGCCTCGTCCCAACCAAGCACGGCGATATCACCGGCACCAGTCAGTTGTTCCCATTCAAATTCGTCGCCATCAAGCGCCACCCCACCGGTCACGATCGTGCCAAACTCATCGAGGTTCCAGTCACTCACATCACCATCCACGGTAATACTGGCGTTTGGATAACTGATCATGAAGAGTTCCGGATCCTGCGCCTGAACCATGGGTGCCAACGCCATCAGGGTGATCGCTACCTGGAACTTCACAAAGAATTGCCATCGAAGATGCGTCATTACGATTCCTTATTGATCTCAATACGACCGCGAGTTTCCATTTTTTTCGTATCATCCGCCCCATTTGTATCACGACGGAAGCTAAAAACACAGTGTTTTTTATGCATCAGCAATTTTTTTTCACGATCGAGCCGGCATCATTAATCAAATGCCCCTTTTTGACGGCTACGGGTTCAGCCATTCCGCAATTTGCATCGACGTTCGGATCAGCAACGACGATCCGGTTTTTGACCGGTGTAAACATCTGGGCGTTGGTTACCGCACGAATTTCCTACTGGGGAATTAAAAAACGTGGAAATACCACAGAACGATCTCAAGCGGGTTCAGCTTGATCCGCAGGATACTTCGCGTGCAATCTAGTGGTCATTCTTTCATACTGGGTCACCGCCTAATTGATTCTTCTCAAATCCGGAAATCCACTTGACGACAATCGATTTGAACCGGCTTTTGGCTATCAGCAATCCGCCAAAGTGAGCACGTTAATTTTCATCGACAGATCTTTGTTAAAACCAAATCCAATTATCTTTGGCGACTTGTGTTAATGCGTCGGTGCTAACCCACGCATCGTTTATTGAGGAGGTGTTCTCTTGGCTGATATTCACATTTCGAAAAATGATCGATTAAATGCATTTTGCAAAGATACGGACGCTTTTTTAGCTGGCCGCGCAGATGGACTGCTGTCTGACCTGACCTTTGCAGCAAAGGACATTTTCGATGTAAAGGGCTATGTGACCGGGGGTGGTAATCCTGATTGGAAAAAGAGTCAAATCATTGCAGAGAAAACGGCCTGGGCGGTCCAGATTTTGGTTGAAACCGGTGCCAGCATGGTTGGAAAAACCATCACCGATGAAATCACGAGAGGTATCTTCGGCGAAAATGCACACTATGGGACGCCCGTCAATTCCAACGCGCCTGGTCGAGTACCCGGTGGATCTTCGAGCGGCTCTGCCGCAGCCGTTGCAGGGAACCTCGTTGACTTCGCTTTGGGATCGGATACGGGCGGTTCGGTCCGGGTGCCGGCCAGTTTTTGTGGATTGTATGGACTTCGGCCAACCCATGGCAGGGTTTCCTTAGACGGAGTGCTTCCGCAAGCCGACAGTTACGACACGGTGGGATGGTTCGCGAGAGACGCCAAAACCCTTGCCAAAGTAGGATCGACCTTACTACAAAGTCCGATTATCGATGAATTACCCCAGAGGGTCGTCGTAGCGCAGGATGCTTTTGAACTGCTTGATGAAGCAACTTATGATGCTCTGCAACCCGCGGTCGAACGAATATGCAATCTGATTGGCGAACGAGCCATCGAAAGCCTTGCTGAATCAAGCTTGACGATTTGGCGAGACCAACAAGGCACATTGCAAAGTCGCGAGGCATGGGAGACTGTCAAGCAATGGATCGATGAGACAAATCCGAGATTCAGCTTTGAAGTTTCCGAACGATATCTGCTTGCCAAAAACATCTCCGATGAAGAGATCGCTTTTGCGCTGGAGCGAAAGGCTGAGCTGTTAGCTCGTATGGAATTCATATTGGCAGACAAGACGATTGTATTGATGCCAACCACCATTGGACCAGCGCCACCCATTGGTCAGAAATTATCGGACAGAACGAGGTTTCGCCTTCAAACGAGTCAGTTAAACTGCATCGCAGGAACCACAGGCGGGCCCCAGATTAACCTTCCTCTTGCTGATCAAGATGGTTTGCCTGTCGGGATCTCTTTACTTGGCTCTCCCGGAGAGGATGAGATGTTGATCAAAACCGCTCTGGAGTTAGCGAAATAGAGTTTCCAATCACGATGCTACTCGAAGCGACTCATCGCGCTAAAATGCGTACTGCCTGGGCAAATAGTGAGCCATTCGAACAATCGGCTAAGCCCAACCTCGCTTAAACAACAAGTTTTGCGGCGTCGCCAATCACTTTTTGCGGCGTCGCTGACGCTCCAACCGGTCAAGATACCAACCCCGGCGGGCGCCCAACACAGGGAAGCAAGCCGATCATCTCGGTTCAATCTTTCTGTCCATGAATCGTTTTAGAAGGTGAGATACGAACCCGCCAGCGTTCATTCGTTAGCCGCCAACCTCCAGCTGGCTCATCGGCATTCGTCACCGCGCCATCACAACAACGTCTTTTTCCTCGCGTAGACGTCGGCTCACCCCTGGCGGCACGCCGCCCCCCGGTGTTAAGATTCTTTATCTAGGGAAGACGAGGCCCTACATCACGACCCCTTAACTCGCACCTATAGGAGTCCGCCGAGATGGATTTCAAATCAACGTTCTTGCGATCAGTTTTGTTTGTCTTCGCCTTCGTGGTATCCAACCCGCTCCAGGGCTCCATCATCCTGCAACCGCCCGACCTTGCTCCGGGCGATCAGTACCGATTAGTTTTCGTGACGTCCGCATTAACGCAAGCGACTTCAGATGACATCAACTACTACAACAATGTCGTAGACGACCTCGGCGACCTCGCCATGACCTCCGATTGGACGGCGATTGCGTCGACGCAGACCGTCAATGCAAGAGATAACACCGGGACCACGGGTAGCGGTGGTGTTCCAATTTATAACCTCAAAGGTATTCGGGTCGCCGATGATTACGCCGATCTCTGGGATACGACGATCGACAATCCGATCAAATACACGGAGGTGGGTGATACGGTTAGCGAAACAGCAGTTTGGACCGGCACCGAAAAAAACGGAACGACGCATGCCAAACGATACCTCGGAACCTTGCTTCCATCTGGCAACGCACAGGCCCACTTCGGCTACAGTTTGGGCAAAGGGAATGGCTGGATTCAATATGGATTATGGATATAGACCGCTCACCGAGCAGAAACACCTGTACGGCATCAGTGAAGTGCAATCGATACCAACACCATATACACCCACTCCTGAGCCAGCATCGCTGATCACCTGGACTTTGTTAGCTGCTGTCGGATGCATCGGAACTTGGTGGAGGCGTCATCGCGCAATGGGTTAGTCGGCGTTTCCTACTCGACCAACTTCTCGCTCCACATCAGCACGCAAGAATCTATGCTGCGCTGCGTTCGGTGGAGCCGTTTTTCTCCGAGTGGTTGAATCCGCGCGAAGGAAAGGCATCTGGCACCTTTCCTCGCTTACTCCGACAAATAGCTCCCACGTTTGGGATACCGATGCTTTTTTTAAAGCTCGCACGAGATCGTTCTTTTTCGATCCGTGCTTCTAATGAGTTCCCGTTACCGTTTGATGGACAGCCAATCCAGTCACAGCTTCTGGCAAACGCTAGAACCTTCCGGTGAGGCACCGCAAAATACGAGCGGCGTACCAGGAAGATAACAAGGGCAATTCTTGCGGGAATCGGCAGTCCGCCCTCACCGGTTCTCGCTCCCCGAAACGATCAACGGGCACGGTCGATATTTATGTAACTTCGCATTTCCCTTCCCGTTGATCGGCAGATTGGGATTCAGCTATTCAGGCAATGCGATCAATCGATTGGTTTACAATGACGGGCACCATCCAAGATCGATTTCGACAAATCATGGGCTTGGTACCTGCAGAATAATTGCGAAAGGCGAGCTACTCAGCTAGGTTGGAGAAGCTTAGAAAAGGGAGAATTATCCGTTGAACCAATCGTCAAGTTACGCTGCAACCACCCGTTTGGCTCGCCGCTATTTCCTCGGCACATGTGGCGTTGGGCTGGGATCGATGGCACTCGCAGCTCTTTTCGGTGACACTCATCTTTTTGGCGCGAAACCGAACGCACCTGAATCGGGTGACATTCATCCCCACACGGCAAAGGCTTCCCACCTCAAGCCGCGTGCTAAGAATGTAATTTTTTTGTTCATGGCGGGCGGGCCCAGCCAGCTTGAACTCTTCGACCACAAACCAGAACTCAACAGGTATGACGGGCAGCAAGTACCCTCGGAAGTGATCGAAGGCTTTGACTTGCCCTTCATCGAACGTGATGCGGCCTTAATGGCCTCGCCCGTCTCGTACACGCGACACGGCGAGTGCGGTGCTGAGATTTCCGAAATGCTCCCCCATCTCGGCTCAGTCGCCGACGAACTCGCGATCGTTAAATCAGTCCACACCGATGCGTTCAATCATGCGCCCGCGCAGATCTTTCTGCATACGGGCCATTTGCAACTTGGAAAGCCTTCCATGGGCTCGTGGGTTACGTACGGCCTTGGCAGTGATTCACAGGACCTACCCGCGTACGTCGTCCTCGGGCAGACGGCGGTAAGCGGCGGATCGTCTTGCTTTAACTGCGGATTCCTACCTACCGTCCATCAAGGTGTGCCGTTTCGCTCAAAAGGCGCACCGGTACTCTTTGTTGAGAATCCCGCCGGCGTCGATAATCAACTACAACGTGACACCTTGAATACGATCCGCCAAATTAACAGTGAGCGGCTACGCACGGTTCACGATCCGGAAATTGCAGCTCGCATTAGCGCTTACGAAATGTCATTTCGACTGCAAACGAGCGCGCCCGAACTCATGGAATTGAGTCAGGAGAGCCCCCAAACGTTGGCCATGTATGGCGCAGACCCTGCTCAGCCATCCTTCGCGGGGCAATGCCTGCTGGCACGAAGGTTAGTGGAACGCGGCGTACGCTTTGTGGAAGTCTCGCTCTCCGGTTGGGATCACCATTCAGACGTGGTAGGCAGCGTTCGAAAGATTTCCCAGAACGTCGACCAAGCCTGCGCGGCACTGGTCAAGGACCTCAAGCAACGTGGACTTCTCGATGAAACACTTGTTATCTGGGGGGGTGAGTTTGGACGCACCCCCATGGTGGAAAACAACCCCGCACTCGGTCGCAGGCGGGGTCGCGATCATCATCCGAATGCATTCGCCATGTGGTTAGCTGGTGGAGGGATTCGGGCCGGCACGACGATCGGAAAAACGGACGACATGGGTTACCAGGTCGTCGAGGATCCGGTCCATATCCATGACTTACAGGCAACTGTGCTTCACCTCTTGGGTATGGACCACGAGCAACTCACCTACAGCTACCAAGGGCGAGACTTTCGCCTAACCGATGTCGGAGGGCAAGTAGTATCAAAGCTATTAGCCTAACGAAGCACGCGGGAAACGCGACAGTTACTGAAGCCCGTGCAGTCCGTTTCTTGAAACTTGCTGCTCACTTGAAACGATTCAACAACGATTGCGTCAAACGGAGAATACCGATCGACAAACACGTCAACATCGCGAATAACAACGGCTCGTTCATCGTACGTACGACCTGTTTCGCGATCTGTTTTTTCGTCGCGACGCTCTCATTTGCCCAAGAGTTCCAAAAGTCTAGCAGCTATCAAAAGGTGCTTCCATTACTCGCGGAACGCTGTTTTCTATGCCACGGGCCGGACGAAGAATCCAGAGAGAGTGGCCTCAGACTCGATACCCGTCGTGGCGCACTCGATGGCGGCGTTTTCCCGGGCGACCCGGACGCGAGTCCAATCATTCGGCGCGTGACGTCCAAGGATCCCGACCTACAAATGCCGCCACCCGGTTCGGGCAAAAATCCGTTGACAGCAGCGGAAATTTCATTGCTGCAAGATTGGATCGAAAAAGGTGCCAACTACGAACTCCACTGGTCATTTCGTCCGCCGGAACGGCCGAAGATCCCTGGTTCAAACTTTTCTCGTCGAGCTCGGTCAGCAATTGACCATTTCGTCTGGGCACGTCTGGATCAAAAAGGTCTTACACCAGCGCCTCCTGCGGACCGCCACATCCTCATACGGCGCGTGACCTTGGACCTCACCGGTTTGCCGCCGTCGATTGAAGAAGTCGATGCGTTTGTCAACGATCAGGCGCCGGACGCCTACGAAAAGCTGGTTGATCGCCTGCTTGCGTCACCGCAGTACGGCGAACGCTGGGCCCTCTGGTGGCTCGATCTGGCCCGGTACGCCGATTCCAACGGCTACGAATCAGACCGCTCACGTTCCATCTGGTCCTGGCGAGATTGGATCATCAACGCCCTGAATATCGACATGCCTTTCGATCAATTCACCATCGAACAGATCGCCGGCGACATGCTCCCGGACGCGACCCCCGCCCAACGCATCGCGACAGGTTTTCACCGCAACACCTGGATCAACGAGGAAGGAGGACACGACTGGGAACAGTTCCGTTACGAATCGGTTGTCGATCGCGTCCATACGACCAGTACAGTATTCTTGGGTCTGACGATGGCCTGCGCGCAATGTCATGACCATAAGTACGATCCAATCTCACAACGTGAGTATTGGCAACTGTTCGCATTTCTCAACAACGCGGACGAACCCGATTTCTGGGTATCGGACCCGAAGATACGCGAACGTCAACAACAGATCGATGCAGAGGTTGCCCGCCGGATCGCCGGCCGCGCGGCAAAATTTCCACCGTTGGATCCCGCTACGACAACGTCCACCGACCAAGAATCTCGCCAACAACATCTCAAAACAAAATTCCGCGCTTGGCTCCAAGATCCGTCCAACCGTCCAATCCACTGGACCCTTCTCGATCCGCGGTCTGCGAAATCAGCAGGCAACGCGACAATGACCGAGCTCGATGACCACTCGATCCTCGTCACGGGTGATCGACCAGAAGTTGATTCTTACCAAATTGTGTACGAGCTTAACTCGCCCCGTGTGACAGGCTTTCGTTTAGAGGCACTTCCTGATGCGCGGCTTCCCAACTACGGCCCAGGACGCGGGAGTTTTAACGGTGATGGGGCTTTCGTCATCACCGAGTTCCAGGTGGACGTGGTCGGATTAGCGCCCAGCCCCGCCGTCGACTCTGCCCTAGGAACAAAG
Organism: Pirellulaceae bacterium; assembly: GCA_029243025.1. Taxonomy (NCBI): domain Bacteria; kingdom Pseudomonadati; phylum Planctomycetota; class Planctomycetia; order Pirellulales; family Pirellulaceae; species Pirellulaceae bacterium. Next base: position 17,605 of record JAQWSU010000043.1, read on the forward strand.
CCCCGCCCCAACCCAACGCAACAACGCCTCGAATTCGTTCATGCCTATGCCAGCTACAAAGAGCAGGAGATCTCCCATTCGATTGACGGCAACAAGCTCACCCACTGGTTCATTGCTGGTGGGGCAGGGCAGCGTCATGTGGCTGTCTTCGAAACCAAAGGTCCTCAGGAATTTCCAGCAGGCACACGCATCCGAGTTACGATTCCACAGAACTTCGTTCACCAGCAAACACTCGGCCGTTTCCGATTATTTGTTACCGGCACCCCGGGACCGCTTCATCCGAATCCACGCCCGACGTCAATCGACCTCCTGTTGTTAAAAGATCCCGAGGCACGGACCGAGGAAGATCAGATATCCCTCCAGGACTATTACCTGTCCATTGCACCGGAACTCGAGTCCTACAACGATGAAATCCAGAAGCTGCAAGCCTCCCGACCGCGGTTTCCAACCACCTTCATTTTCAAGGAACGGAAACAAAAGGACAAACGAGCAACCCACATTCATGTGCGAGGCGAATATCGACGCCCCGCCGACGTCGTTTCCGCCGCGGTACCCGCGGTGCTACATCCGTTGGCCGCTGATGCACCTCGCAATCGATTGACCCTTGCCAAGTGGTTGGTCGATGAACAAAATCCACTTGTAGCTCGTGTGATCGCTAACCAGCTCTGGCAATCGTTCTTCGGTCAAGGAATCGTAAGCACGTCGGAAAACTTCGGTGTGCAAGGCGCACCGCCCACGCATCGACAACTTCTCGATTGGCTCGCCGTTGAACTTCGACAGGGGGGCTGGAGCCTCAAGTCATTACAGCGACAAATCGTGATGTCTTCCGTCTATCGCCAATCCTCGCGGATCACACCGGAACTTGCGCAACGCGACCCGCAAAACGTCCTTCTCGCACGCGGTCCTCGCCTGCGAGTGGATGCTGAAACGATCCGAGACATCGCGCTTGAAGCAAGTGGATTATTGGTCGATACTGTCGGTGGACCAAGCGTCTTCCCTCCGCAACCTGCCGAGGCTGGCGAGACCTTTGGGGGGTTCAAATGGAAGCCGAGCACGGGGACCGACCGTTATCGACGAGGACTTTACACGTTCCGTAAGCGAGGCGGACCCTATGCTGCATTTGCCACCTTCGATGCACCTGCACCCAACACCTGCACCGTGTCGCGGGGTCGCTCCAACACGCCGCTCCAAGCCCTCACTCAACTCAACGATCTCGTTGTCCTCGAGGCATCCAAAGCGATGGCAAGACGTGTTTTGCGGAACTTCCCTAACAGCGCTGCGGATGGCGTACGTCGGGCGTGGCGTCTTGCCCTGTCACGTCCACCGACTGAGTCAGAACTAACAGCATTGATTGAATTTCACGAACGACAACTCCAACGATTCGAAGAGGGTTCCCTGAACGCAGAGGCAATCTATGGTGCCACTGCCAACGACGACGAACAGCTCCGGGCACTGGCCGCGATGACCACCGTCGCTCGACTTCTGCTCAACCTTGATGAGACCATCACGAAAGAGTGAAAAAAGTATCCAGATTTTGACGGCTGCTGTGCGCGGCCCGGTCTGAACCGTACAAAAAACGCTTTTTTTTGACCAAGCGTCCACTTCCGCCGACAAATTGAAACCGACCGTAAAAAAATGGCCGATCGACTCTCTGAAGATATTTCGCGGTAGCTGATTGATAAAACCATTGAGTCATTTCAGCAGACGCCAAGCCGACATTCGGGAACTTCGGCGAACATGGATCGCTAACCCAAAGCGCCGTACGACAACAAAGCTCTCAAGCCTTGATACCTTTGCCGGTGCGTACCCAATGCTTTCGAACCAATTCCCGCGAATTGAGAACAATCAACTTGAAGCGGCCAGTGTTGCTACCGATAATACGGTCGTTGATTTCCCACGGAGTTAACCGACAGAACCTCAGAGTGAACAATTTAAACGGCAGCGAACAGACAAGAGAGCCAATCGCTTGCATTAGATCACGAAGGAACGAAAGCAAGGACACGAAGAATGTGGAAATCCAGCGAGGGCCTGTCATCACGCAACAGACCGTGGCGTGAGCTCCTTCATGAGCCCCTTGAGCGCCGCGAGATGCTCGCCGGTAATTCGTTGGAGGACCTGCCGGTCATCATCAGCGAATTCATGGCAGACAACAACCTCTCATTGGTGACACGCACTCGTTCCACAGAAGCCGAAATGTTCAATGGCGACTACCAGGCTCCCGACTGGCTTGAACTAATGAACGTGTCAACCCAGCCGGTTGATCTCGGCGGAATGCACCTCAGCGACGACGCCACTCAATTGACCAAATGGCAATTCCCAGCCGGCATACAAATCCGATCAGGCGAACAGTTAATCGTCTTCGCTTCCGGCCAGAACCTGACCAATCCGTCACTGGACGAAAAAGGGTTTTTACACACGAATTTTCGTTTAAGCAGTGCTGGCGAATTCCTCGGATTATCAAATCACGAGGGCAAGCTACTCCACGCCTACACGCCTGATCCTCCCGCCCAGCAGACAGATATTTCCTATGGTATCTCCATGGCGACGGGATCGCTGATTGGGCCAGGTGCAGACTTGAAATATTTCATACCGATGGACGATGCATTCGAATCACGTTGGCGTCAAACGACCTTTAGCGACACCGATTTATTGACTTCAGCCATCGGCCCCATCGGTTTTGATCGTTCGCCGGGTAACAGCGAACTCGCCGAAACGGTTGGTGCTGATTTAGTCGCGCGACGTTCCACCAACCACGGCACCGGAACAATCACGATCCTTGAATATGCACCGTTCCGCCACAGCGGTCGGGTTACCGAATGGTCGTTTTATTCGAAGAACAATCATTCCATCACCCCGTTGGTCGTGCGCCAGGCTGGCGACGAGTTTGAAATTGTCGGAATTGGACGCACACGCACCAGCGACAGTTCCGGTGTGCAAGAATTCGCCTTCGACCTTCAGTCCGGTTCGGATCTCGTGGAGGAAGAGCACTATTTTTTTGGATACAAGGATGGAGACAACGAAACAGATTCCCTGGGCGTCGTAATGTGGAATACTTCGTCTGACATTGCGAGACAGTATCGCGGGCCCCAGTCCGGGAACATGGTCTTAGGCCAGCCCCTTGTGGAAGGCCGTGATGTTTCGCGCACCTTTTCCATTCAGGCAACCACCGCGTCCCGAATCGCAGACATCAAAACGGACATCGGTAGGCAAATGCAGGAATCGTCATCCCTCTACGCACGGTATCCGTTTGACGCGCCCACACGCGACATCCTGCGTTCGCTGACTCTGCACATCCGTTACGAAGACGGCTTCCGAGCCACATTGAATGGAACTGAAATCGCACGCCGCAATGCGCCCGATTCAGCTCGATTCGACTCCAACGCAAATCAGAATCGACCGTTGGTAGAGGCAAACCGATTCGAAGAGATCAACGTCTCGCCATTCCTTGACACGTTAACCGATGAGAACAATATTCTCGCAATCCACGCTTTGAACGACGACCGAAGCAGTGATGATTTCATACTCGATGTCCGCCTGTCCGGTATCGAGATCGAACCGCTTGCAACCATCGGCTTCGGCGCCGACCCCACACCTGGTGAACCCAATCACCCAACTGCCTTGGGGATCGCTACCCCGCCGACCTTTAGTGTCTCACGAGGCCTTTTCGATCAACCATTCACGCTAGAACTGTTGAGCGAAGATGATGCCAGTGCAATCATTTATTACACGCGGGACGGCAGTCCCCCGACGATCGACAACCCGGCTACGGTCGAGTATCAACAACCCTTTACAGTAGAAGGCACGACGGTAATACGAGCAACCAGCCATCGCGAAGGCTTCCTGAAATCGCCTATCCAGAGCCACACGTTCATCTTTCCATCGGATGTGGTAAATCAGGAAAACATCAAGACACACATCAGCGAAGATCCGATCTGGGGTCCACAAATCCCAGCGGCGTTGCGTTCGCTTCCCACCGTTTCAATCGCCACCTCCGCGAACGTTATCTCGGAAACCGAACTGCCCGCTTCCATGGAACTCATTTTCCCTGACGACACGCCCGGCTTTCAAATCAACAGCGGTCTTGAGGCCTTTGGGCGATCAAGCCTGACGTTTGAAAAAAAGTCTCTTCGCTTAAGTTTCAAAGAACTCTATGGCCCCCCGAAATTGAATTTCGATCTTTTCGATGATCCAACCGGCATCACCGAATTCGACCAAATCTTATTGCGAAGTGGTTCACACGACTCTGCAATCTGGGAAAGTAAGGCCAGCTACATCCGCAATCGCTGGATGTCTGATCGGCAAATCGAGATGGGGCAACCGGCTCCACGGGGTCGATTCGTGCACGTCTATCAAAACGGAGAGTATCGCGGCCTTTACGAAATGATGGAACGTCCCAACTCGGCATTCATGGCGTCGTATCTTGGCGGCAGTGATGACGAGTACGATGTGATCAACGCAGGTGACATTGTCGACGGCAATGACCAAGCTTGGAACGCCCTGATTGAATCAATTGGTGGCGACTACGATCAGGTGCTGGAGTACCTCGACGAAGACAATTTCGCTGACTATCTGCTGCTCCAGTTTTACGGCGGAAACAACGGAGACTGGCTGCCTCACCAGAATTGGCTGACCAGTCGTCGTCGACAACCGGGCTCTGGATTTCAGTTTTTCGCCTGGGATAGCGATGGCGTGCTGGCGAGCGGATCGCAGGCAACGATTGTGAATGCAGACGGCCCAGACCACATCTGGAGCGTACGCGGCGGCGTTCGACAGTACGAAGACTTTCTGCGGGTTCTGGGGGATCGATCTGTCAAGTTCTTTGGTGAGGAAAAAATGTTCTCTGCGGAACGCGTTCGCGGTGACATCGAAAGACTCGCCGCCAACATCCGGCCAGCAATTATCGCCGAATCAGCACGCTGGGGTCGCCGTACCTTCACACCTGCCGCCTGGAATGAGACCATTGAATGGATGAAGGACACGTATGGTCCGACCGACGGGCCAAGTCGCGGTGAGATTGTCCTCGGGCAACTCCGAGATGCGAATTTGATCCCTGAAATCAGCCCCCCTCAATTCATCGTCGATGGAGAAGCACTGCATGACGACCTCGTTCCAGCAGGCATCGACCTCACCATGTTCGCCGGCGACGACCCTGTCTATTACACGCTGGATGAAACCGATCCCCGACAAGCTGCTCCGACAGTCAGCTATTCAGAGTTAATCGCCAATTCGGCGAATGTACGCGTGATCGTTCCCTTGGATAACTCCCTTGGGGATCGCTGGATTGAGACTAATTATGACGACTCGAGCTGGCCAGCTGGACAGACGGGAGTCGGCTTTGATACATCAGGACTGCTAACCGAACACATCGGTTTCGACATCCTTGAGTCGATGAAATCAGTCAACACCTCGGCCTATTTACGAATTCCCTTTCAGGTGCAGGATCCAACCTCACTCGACACGCTGAAGCTTAACCTTTACTTTGACGATGGATTCGTCGCCTACCTGAACGGTGTAGAAGTAAAACGCGTAAACGCACCCGAACTCATGACATGGGACGCTCGTGCGACAACATCAAGACGGTCGGTCGCCGCGAACGTCAAGGCATTTAATTTATCGGCACATGTCAAGCTGCTACGACCGGGTGACAACGTTCTCGCCATCCACGCTCTGAACAGAACCCGAGGTGGAAACGACATGCTGATCGCACCGGAATTGCATGGCGGATCGGTATTCGATAAGGGCGTGGCGGCCACCGCCAATCGATACTCCGAACCCATTCTCATCCCGCCCGGCGCAACAATCAAAGCCCGGACCTTCGGCGGTGAATGGAGTTCGATGCGGGAGGCAACATCACCGCAGACGCGGTCGCCACTACGGATCTCTGAGGTGATGTATCACCCAGCGGACGCCACGACAGCCGAAGTCACAGCCGGCTTCGACGATGCCGACGACTTCGAATTTCTCGAAATCGTCAATCCTTCTGCCGAATCGGTTGACCTGACCCACCTCCAATTCGTGCAAACCATGGCCAATGGGGTCACCCAAGGCATCGAATTCAATTTCGTCGCCAATCCTTTTTCGCAACTTGGGCCGGGCCAACGCATCCTCATCGTGGAGAACGAACCTGCCTTTCGTTTTAGGTATGGAAACGATTTGTCGGTCGCCGGCCAATGGCGTGGGGGTCTGAACAACGACTCGGAACAAATTACAGTCGTGGTCGACAACCAGCTGCTGCAACAGTTCTCCTACGACGACGATTGGTTCGCCTCCACAGATGGAAAGGGCTACTCATTAGAAATTATCGACGATAGCCAATCGGACATCCAAGGCTGGAACCTGAAAGACGCCTGGTTGCCGAGCAACAAGAAGGGCGGCACACCAGGGACGGCCGCAATTGACCGGTTGTTCGGAGACACAAATCGAGACGGTGTATTTGACGCTCAGGACTTGATTCAAGTATTCCAAAACGGCGAATACCAAGACAGCATCACCGGCAATTCAACATTCGACGAAGGAGATTGGAATCAGGACGGTGACTTCGATTCGGCCGATCTGGTTTTCGCCTTTCAGACGGGCAATTACATTAGTGAACCAAGACCACTAGAAAGCAAAATGGCTGCCGCGCCTGAATCGATTTTTCACTTCGAAAATAGATCCAAAAAGCGGCCGGAATTCGCCACGTCTTTGCCGGTATCGCCGCCACAACCCCGACCATGAACGTCGGGGCTTGTTTAGCGTTTGCCTTCCATCTTCGCTACGCCCACACATACCTAAACCCGCGTTGCGACAACCAACAGGTTCGAGAGATCTTCGCCGACTTCTTCACCTTTCGCCCACCAATTTCAACAATGCCATGTAGCTGTCGGAAACAACTCGGAAACCGACGAGATCCAGAGACCCGATTCCCGAATAAAATCAGAGATTCGATTACGAAGGATTGAATCAAGGAGCAACCGACACCATCCATCCGTATCGGGCGTGCGATCCAATGGTTGCCAGACCCACGGCTCACAGTTGTCTCTCACACCCTGGCAATCTATTGGGTGGCGACACGGATCGCTTTTACATTCATTGCAATCCACTTGCCTTTGTGGCTTCAAGATGCTTAGAATCGATTTTGCATCTTTTCACAGCACTCTTTTCACAAAAGACAACATGCGAAACGCTCTGACCATTTTCGGTGTATTCAGCCTGATTCTTCACAGCTCGACTCTGCTATCCGGGGCGGAGCCACCTTTGGAAAATTCAATCGGTATGAAGTTGACGCTGGTTTCACCCGGCACCTTTTTGATGGGCTCCAATGTCAAAACGAAAATACCGGGGACGACAACCCCTATCCATGAGGTAACACTCACCCACCCGTTCCATCTTGGTGTTTACGAGGTCACTCAGGAACAATATGAGCAGGTCATGGAAAAGAACCCCAGCAGCAGCAAATCCCACAGGAATCCTGTGGACTCTGTCAGCTGGTTCGATGCCGTCGAGTTTTGCAAGCAGCTTTCCGCGATGCCCAAAGAGAAATCCGCAGGCCGTATTTATCGCCTACCGACAGAAGCCGAGTGGGAATACGCCTGTCGGTCTGGAACAAGCACCGAATACTGTTTCGGCAACGAGGCTTCGAAGCTTGTTGAATACGCCTGGTTTGTTGGTAACAGCGGAGATGCGGTCATCGATTTCCAAACGCTTGGACCTTTTGAAAAAATCCGAGCGTTGAGCAGCAATCAAAATCGGCCTCATCCTGTTGGCGAAAAAAAAACCAATGCATGGGGCCTCCATGACATGCACGGAAACATGTGGGAATGGTGCCAGGATCATTACGCCCAATACAGGGCAGGCGCCGTCACTGACCCGATCAACCCCGCACCCAACACGGCCCGTGAAGCATCGGCGAATCCGATCAACCGATTGCTAGACCAAGGCCGCGTCGTTCGTGGTGGTGGTTGGCGTGTTTATGCCGCCGGCTGCCGTTCGACCTACCGCAACTCGAACGATCCATCGCTCCGTGGCCCCGTCAATGGGTTTCGTGTGGCGATGAGTATGACAGTTCCGAAAAAAATGATTAGCCAACGAAGAAACGTAATCTCCGCGTGAAAACTTTGGCGACTCACTCTACCGAAAGCAATCGACCGCGGAACGGTACCAGACACCTTTTTCAGGTACGTAATCTTCGGGACGTTCGCACCCAGACCATCCCCATCGCCAAAATCAGAATTGACGAGAACATCGGTTCGGGCACGAGTTCAAATTTGAGGTCGTATTGCCCAACGATTCCGTCGACAGCTCCACTACTGGAAACATTGATCAACACCGAATAGTCCCCGGGTTGCACGATTCCGGTTTCCGAGATGGACAATGGCTCGCCTCCAGCCAGTCCCACTTGTTGATCGATACTAAAACTCGGCCCGACCAATCGCACATGGCCCAATTCGCTATTTGACGCCGATAGATCCAGGGAATATCCGACTGCTTCGGCAATCGAAAAGTCCACTTCGAAATGCGACTGACCGCTGGCGTTACTACTTCCGACCGGCGGACCATAGGACCCGGTCGTGGATCCATTGGCGAGAATCGATGTTACTGAGAATTCCGACGTCTGTGTTGCACGAGACGCAGCCTCCGACTCTCCAGCTTGGAAGTCGCGGCTTAAATCACTATCAAATCGATCGAAGTTGGTGGCGTCCTCACGCGCTGACTGGTTCCCGTCCTGGCTATCGAATTCAAGATAGTTGTAACGGTACGATCTCTGAAAATTAATCTCCGTCGCCAGCGCAGGAACTCCGCATACGGCAACGATTACAAGTGCTTGAAAGATCTTCGTCATTAGCTTCTCCTAAGTCAAAGTCGCATCATCAATGAGCCCACGTGCTATTCAACACCTGCACCATCGTTCCATGTTCATCCGGTGGTGTTAAGCTCTTGCGGAATAACAGCCTTCAGGAACATACCAAACGGCTGTCCAACTGAAATCGCGGGCGATTTACAACGCCATCAGCGTATCACGCAAGACTGGAATTGCAATGCTTTCTGCGTACAAACATTGAGTTCGGATTTACACGTTTTAACTTTTTAGCATTGCGTGTGACCAAGACGCCAACAGCACCTTTCGTCAACGTGTTCAGACTCATTTACTCGCGGGAAACAAACACGTTACCAATCGTCGTTTCGGCTACTCGGAAGATGCGGGGCATTCAGAACGGATCGTTGCCTCAAGCAAAGACAAGAGTTGTCGGGCGTTATTCTCATCGAAAGGCATTGGAGGACGAATCTTCAGCACGTTGTGATCGATGCCATCAGTTCCGATGAGCACCCCTTGTTCGCGCATGCGATTCACGATCCGATCAGCGAGCTCTGGCCAGGGCTTTCGTGAGCTGTTATCTCGAACCAATTCGATACCCCAAAAGAGCCCGGCTCCACGCACTTCGCCAATGCAGGAAAAATTCCGCGTCAACACATCCATGCCCTGTTTCAAGGAAACGCCCACCGACTTGGCGCGTGCAGGCAAGGCCTCGTCTTCGAGGACGTCAAGGACGGCGTGTCCCACTGCAGCCGATACACTGTTGCCTCCAAAGGTACTGAAAAACTCCATGCCATTCTCGAACGCATCTGCCACCACACGTTTGGTTACGACGGCAGCAAGTGGATGCCCATTGCCCATCGGCTTACCCAACACGACGATATCGGGCACGACTCCGTAGCGTTCAAAGGCCCAGAAGCAATCGCCTAGTCGGCCGAACCCTGTTTGCACTTCATCGGCGATCGCCACTCCCCCCTCTGCTCGTATCGTATCGTAAACCACCGGAAGATAGGCGGGTGGTGAGACGATTTGCCCGCCCACGCTGGGCCAGGTCTCTAGGAGTACCGCGGCCGGCGGCAAATCGGATTGAGCCCAGCTTGTGATCGCGCGCTTTGCTTGGGAAGCAAACTGGCGGCCTTCGTAGTCATCCCGATAAATTCCTCGATACGGATCGGGCAAGGGTAGAACGTGGACCCACGGAGGCGGCCCGCTGCCACCGGGGCCGGCATGCTTGTAGGGGCTGGCATCAATTAACGTGGTCGTATGCCCGTGATACCCAGCCTGCTGCACCACGATCGCTTTGCGTCCCGTGAATTGCCTGGCAAGTCGAATCGCCAGTTCATTCGCTTCGCTGGCGGAATTCAATAAAAAGCATACATCCAACCCGTCGGGACAGTAGGAAGTTATCCGTTCCGCATACGAACCAGCTACCCCTTGAAGATAACGACTGTTTGTATTGAGCTTGCGCATTTGCCTCGCAGCCGCATCGACCACACGAGGATGGCAATGTCCCACGTGCGGCACATTGTTGTAAGCATCCAAATACCGTCGGCCCGACTGATCGTACAAGTATTGAGCGAATCCACGAACCAGCTCGACTGGTTGACGATAACTCAGCGATTGGGCCTTACTAAAATGATGCTGGCGCAACACACTTGCAGCATGCGACGGTTCCCACCGACTGGCCTTCGCTAGCTCGGCCGAACAGCCAAGCAGCGCGGCAGGGTGCGGGCAGAACGCTGTCCAAACCGATTGCTCGTCGGCAGCTGCAACGCCCGGAAAACCGTCTCCCGTACCCAATAAATCGCTGGCCACCTGGAGGTGGAGATGCGGAGGCCAACCGCCGTTTTCGTCAGGTCCACCCAAGCAACCTAAAGAGGCACCACGGGGAACAGCTTGCCCTACACTCCAAGCTGCTACACTTTCGCGGTCAAGATGTCCGTAGAGACTGAAGAACGCTGGGCCCGCAATCGGTTCGTGCCGAAGAATCAGCAAGCCTCCGTAGTCTTGACGCTCTGGTCGAAACACGGCGGCTATTACGATGCCATCCAGGGGCGCGTAGACAGCGTGTCCTTTCTCAGCGAACACATCGACGCCGAGATGAATCGTGCGTTGCCCTCCACCTTCCTCGGGATCGATATTAAAAAGAGGACTTTGGTAGATTAGCCGAGGTTCTTCGTAACGGCCGAGCGCGTACCCTCCAGGTGGATGCAAATCAGACACGGACAATTCTGATTCCGGATTTCCCGCGGGTGCATGCTGCACATCAAGCTTGATAACGGGCGTCTCGATTTCGGTCAGCGGAATTCCCATCACCGGAAATAGTTCAACCGTAGGCTCGGCGAGCCAGCCGGCCAAGCTCGTTGAGTCCGCCTCAGGCCCCATGCCGCACACGTCGCGCAGCCGCGCGGTGACAAACCGATCGTTCTGTGCCGCGACTTTTGGCAAAGCCGCCAACATGGGCGCCCTGCTCACCGATAGATAGGGATCATCCGGTCGTTCGCCCTGCTGGTAAAAGCTCATCACGATACTTACTGCCATGCGAAGCAACATCATTGGCCACAGACATTCGAGTTCTGCAGCCGCAAACGGCTGCAGACAGTGATAACCTCGCACAAGGTGGGTGACCGCCGAGACATGGTCTTGTCGTCGACAAACGATATAGGCGGCTGCAATCGCCAGCTCGGCGATGCGAAAAGAATATGACAGATCGCCAAAATCGATGAGGCCGGAAATCTTTCGCTCTCCGGTCTCATCCAATTCTCGACTCACCAGGATGTTGTAGTCGTTCGCATCATTGTGAATAACCGCTTGAGGCAATTCTGTAGCGCACGACCTAATCGCCTCCTCGGCTCGATCCGCCACCATCGCGAGTAGCTCGCGGAGCTCTCGCGTCGGCACGAGCGACAAATGCGTGCGTACCTGCTCGACTCCATCTCGAAGATTCCAAGCAAAGGATGTGTCTAACCCATCCGCTGGCATGGGCGCCAATCGCTCATCCATCAGCGCCAGTTTTTCGCCCAGGTCCACCAACAGATGATCGCTGGGTCGCGCAAGCTCTGCCAATGGCTCACCACTGAGATATTCAAGACACCGTATACGGTATCGCTGACTCCGGTAGGTTACTTCGACAAGTCCTTCCCCTTGCTTCGTCTCCAATTCCCTCGGTACAAACCAGCAGTCGCGGCAGCGTTCCATGGCAACCCGTTGCTGAGCGAGCCGAACGTCCTCCTCCTCAGGACTGCAAACCTTGCAAACAAACCGGCGACCATCAGCCATTTTCAGGCATACATTGAGATCCCGTTCGCCGGGCAAGACCTTGGCGGACACGGAACGCATTCCGTAGCTCTCATGAAACAGATCGCGAACGGCTTCCAACGCAAGAATCGGCTTTCCTGTTATCCCCATTGACTGTTGCCTCGTTGGTCATGCGCCGGATCCGCAAGGCTTTACCGCTTGCCACATGATGCCACCTGATTCCATTTCCCATTTCGCCTAACCTGACGGCCACTTTTCAATTCAGCTTTCCGCGAATTCGAGGCTCAATCGGCCAACATATTACCAGCGCACCCAGGCGATATGTCCAGGAGGCGGTGTTTTTTTGTGATCAACCATCGACTTGCACAACCGCGTGATCATCACTTCCAAAACCACGTTTTTCATTTCGAAACACCGCTTCCGTGCCAAAGTCGGCTACGAATCACCCGTTGCGGTCACCAGCCGGCCCATGCCCGAACAGCCTGACCTCAAAACAGCACGGTCTCTCGATGGACTGAGAAAGATTTCCCGAGATCGATTTTCGTGTCAGGGCGAATCGCCCTACCCCCACGATAGCTACCGCGACCCCCTGTCTTTTTGTTTACCCACCTCCGCCTTTCGCCAGCTCCATAAAACGGAACCAGCCGATGAACCACAGGACAAAGGTGCCATCCGGGAGTATCTGGTTTTGACGTGATCTCCAACAGATTGCCGCCACCAGAATGGGGTGATCCACCCCTCGACAACTGGATCGAATCAGATTTGATAGCGACGAAACGCAACGTGGAGAGTACAATTTGCCGGAGTCGTTCGTTCGCTATTCTGTTGAACCGTCGATCAACACGCAGCCCAACAACGGCAAAAGTGTCAACACCCTGAGCCCTCTTTACTTGACAAGAATAAGGCAGACATCAATGAGCGAATTTGACACGATTGTCATCGGGTCCGGAGCCGGTGGATTGACGACCGCACTCTCTCTCGCGCGCGTTGGCCAACGAGTGCTCGTGCTCGAACAACACAGTTTACCGGGCGGTTGGTGTCACTCATTTTCGCTCGAAGGATTTCTTTACAGCCCGGGCGTGCATTATATCGGCCAGCTTCAGCCCGGTGGCCGTTTGCGACAAATCTATGAGGGATTAGGGGTCGCCAATGACCTTACCTTTCTTGAATTGAATCCGGATGGCTTTGACCATGTGGTGATTGGAGATCAGACTTTTGACATTCCCAAAGGTCGACAACGATACCTCGCTCGACTCCAGAAAGAGTTTCCCGCCGAACGCCAAAATCTCGACAAACTCTTTTTGTTGATCGACAGCCTCGCCAACGTGAGTGGAAAACCTCGCAGCCTGCTCGACCAACTACGGTTGGTGACCCTTGGACTGCGTTCGATCGATCATTTGCTTGATCGGGTTGGCATCAAAGACGAACGATTGCGAGCGATTTTAACCGTCCAGTCGGGTGATCACGGGATGGCGCCAAGCCAGGCTCCGGCCGCATTACACGCAGCCATCATGGCACACTACTTCGAAGGCGGCTATTACCCAAAGGGCGGAGCTCGATCGATCCCCCGGGCATTCATCCGTGGCTTGACAGCCCATGGGGGTGAAATCCGCGTCAACACCCCGGTTGCCAAGATTCAACTCGAGGGAACCCACCGACGACGAGCTATCGGCGTTCGGCTTGGGGATGGAACGTTCATCACAGCTGACCAAGTCGTTTCCAATGCGGATCCACACATCACATTCAACGAACTCATTGGAAAGGAAAACCTAAGTCGACGACTTCAAAAAAGGTTGACGCGAACAGAGTATTCACACTCAGCGATCAGCCTTTTCTGCGCCACAGATCTTGATTTAGCGGCGATGGGTTTCGACTCCGGCAACTACTGGTGCTCCAACACAGCACGCGTTGAAGAGGTCTATGACCAGGCAAAACGAACCCACGACCTAGGAGATGATGATGAACTGCCCGGCATCTTTCTTACCATCACGACATTGAAAGATCGCTCAAAACGCCAAGACGGATTACACACGATGGAATGCTTCTCATTGGCATCCTACGATTTATTTCAGAAATGGAAGAAATCCGAATATGGGGATCGGCCCGACGACTATGAACGTTACAAGGCGATGCTCAGTGCAAAAATGCTGCAAAGCATGGAAAAGTTAATCCCAGGAGTATCACAACGCATCGTGTTTTCGGAACTCGGAACTCCCCTGACCAAAGCTCATTACATCCACGCAACACGAGGCTCACTCTACGGAACTTCCAAGCGTTGGAACCAAATTGGCCCCTGGGCTTACCCCGTGAAGACCGAAATCGAAGGCCTGTTCATGTGTGGAGCAAGCACGGCTGCACACGGCGTGGCTGGCGCGACCGAAACCGGAATCATGGCTGCGAAACAAATTGCCAAATGTCCCGCTCAAGATTTCCTAACCGCGTCCGGACAACAACTGGTCATCTTACCTTGCGACAGTCCCGAAGAGTGGACCAAGACGAACGAAAACCAAGCATCGAAAAATCCAATTGCGTGATCTCAACCGAGCGATCGATTGTCACTCGAACGAGGCTTTCAATCGCCCGAAGCATTCCTGCATGATTGAAAAATCCGCCCCCCAACAACCGTGGAGCCCATCCTGCCTGCAAACTATTAACAGAGTGGTTCTTGCAGATCGACAATCTTTCGGATCCGTCCAGCGAAAACGAGTGAACGTTAATCAGCCCGGCATCCAAACGGCTCCGTTTGGACTTCAAACATTGGGGCTATCTTTTGCTCAACTGATAAGCGGCTATTTCCTTTTTCAAGGAAGCTGAATCGCCGTAGTACATCAAAATCAATTTGATTTTGTCATCTTGCCATCGGAAATCGATGTGCATCGGAATCGAGACCGACTCCTTCGAAGAACGCCCCACCGCTTCGAACGAGGTCCAAATATTGGTCCAAATCGGCGCCATCATATCGCCAGCCTCTTGGTAGGTCTCCGTACTCAAGATATTTTGCGACGGAGCGATGGCGTCGAGCGTGAAGTAGTTGGTGTGTACACTTGCCCATCGAAAACGCATGTCTCGAAAGAGCCCCTCGCGGACCAGCTTGAGACGTTTCATGTACGGCTCTCGCCCGTTGACGAATTCCCCAAAACAGGCCCCCCCCACGTCCTCCGCGAGCATCGCTTCAATGACTTTTGAATCACCCTTTGTCAACGCTTCAAGAAAGTTCCTGGCTTGCTGTGACTTGGGATCCTTTGTCCTGAGCACGGACTCTTCGTTGTCAGCCCCTCGAACCATTCCGCCGCACCAGGCCAAACAGAATACGGATGCAATAATTATTTTTCCCATATCACTTACTATCCTCCACGATTCTTGCTTTTTGATTCGGAGCCACCCGACCTGCGAGCCACAGATGGACAAAAGTTTTTGCACCTCATCTGAATATCTTTAGCCGCCTGCTTTATTTTTTGCAGAGCTGACAGCGATTTATTACTTGAACGGTCACTATTTCCAGCAACAAACCGATCGCGATCGATGATAATTTCCTTTGAATCACGCTTTCATCGGCCTATTTTAATGCGGTTTATTTCACGTTACCGCATTTAATTTTCCTCAGCGTTCGGCTCATCAATCACCAGCCCACCCATCTGGAACACTGAGTCGCACGGCAAGCACCCACTGCTTCAACAAGGGTCGGTCAGAACCGCGTTACTCCATCTGAAGCTCGGCAGAGCACGGATCTAAAACGTTGCCAACTACGAGGATCCAGGAACGTCAGGGCGCATCCGAAAATCTCGCTGGTTATGCCAGACGCCATTTCTACTCAGAATCGCTTCCGAGGGAACTTCAAAAGGCCTCGAAATGCACTCTTCCCATGCAACTATTATCATCCAATTGCGTCTTCTGAAGGACTAATGCGTCGAAGAGCGTGACTTCGCCCAATAGATTGTTGGAATTGCGAAAAAAACCTCACGCAACCTTGCCGTCTGCCGTCGTTACCGCACGAGACATGCAAAGCAACCTGGGAGCGATGTCCCGTTGGATCGGGTCAGATCTCAGCTCGTTCGCCCCTGAAGGACGACATTTTCTGTTGGAACCCACCACGAGAAACAACTTCAAACATCCATTTCCATTTCCATTTCCGACACACCGTCCAGATAGTCGGCAACTTCCGGCTCAGCCTGGAACACGAGGCAGACAATTCCCACGACCAGCCCAATGGCATCACAGTTGATGATGTTGATGATGAACATAATCGGAATGGCTTTACTGTTTCCTGCCCCGTAAGCTCCGGATCCCATCAATTTCGAACCGCGCACGATCGCCATGATCCCGAGCACGAGCGCAAAGACCCAAGGTAAATAAAGAAAAAGGGTTCCAATCGCGATACCAACAGCGACGAGAATTGTTTGAATTCCGCAGACAAGCTGCATGATTGCGATCGCTTGGACCTTACCGGGAGCAGCGGGTGCCATAACAATATCCCTTCGCTATCGATCAATGAATTGCGTGTGTAACTTAACAGCGACAAAAATTTTCGGAAAGGCCAGTGCATATTCCAGCGAATCTTCTCACGTTCGCCATGGCAGCAATAAGGCCACTCCGGGTTTGAGCTTTCGGTGACTCCAGATATCTCGGTTGCACCCGATGTTCAATCCCGATTAGACCACTGCCTACACAAGTTATCCGCAAAGAGAGTACCCCGTACAGGCCGCCTACCCATCGCGGCTGAATCACCCTGCGTTTTATCTAAGATTATTTCTGTCGGGCACGAATACTTGTCGGCGAGCACCTGCAAAGACGCACGTCGACTTTCGTCTTGACTGACATTCAATCGGTTATCATTGCCATGAATATCTGGCCAAGTCGCAACAAGAGAGCAGGGGGGGGCAGCGGGGCCGATGACGTCCGTCACGCAACATGCTGACGTCAGACATTGCTTCAGAACCAAAGCGGTTTCGAAACAGTGCCCCCATTTCTGAGAACACGCCAGGGCTGTCAAGTGTTGAATCGACTGCCGACATCAACACGTCAACTCAATGACTGTTTTCGCGAGAAGTCTAGGTCTCCTGCAACAAAAGCCACCTCAGTATTCAACGAGGCCGCGACGTATTAGCGCGGGAAGTGGGTGGATCAGAATACAACACTATTTGCCACACGCGCGACGACGACCAGCAAAACGAATCGCACAACAAACACCAATCAACCACAGCACAACACTTGACGGCTCAGGAACTGCTATGGTTTGCCCATGAACGTTGTAAAGCCCTGTCTGCAATGCAACGACAAGATCCGCACTTGTCACCAAAAAATCGCCCGAAAAATCACCCTCGTACCAATTAGCAACGTTTCCAGTTTCATACTTACCGGCTTGAAAGATCGTGACCATATCAGCGCTATCAAATAATCCATCTGCCGTTGCATCGCCTGCCATTTACGATGCCTCATGCGTTATGTGTGTTTTGTTGTATTGCCACACAGTGTTGCCAACGCCATCGACTAGCACCATATTATGGAACCGCAGTGTGGCACGTAGTGGACGTGTGTCCCCATCACTGCGCGAAGCCACAAACAAATCAGTGTCGATTGCCCAATCATAAGCCATGGACCCTATACTATTTGTTTTGCAATTGCCTACCCCTGAATAGCCCTGCCAATTGTCGAGCGAAAAATAGCAACTTGTTGCTTTTGTACTTTCCCACTTTGGCAACGAGGCTGGATCCTGCTCGCTAATCACATAGGCGTGCCAAATCGCCGGTGTGCGGTCATCTAGATCGCCTCGATATTGAATCTCGGTCATGTGCCCGGCGTAACACGCCACGGCCTCCAACAATGTGATTACTATCACCCACGCGATAATCTTCACTGTTTGCATTTGTTCTATCCCTACTTCAACAAGGCCGCGACTAATTAGCCGCGGAAAGGGTTTCAATTTGGTTAATTCGGTCAGCTAGTATTTTCTCCCCTTTACTTCTTTTGCTATTTCAAACGGCTCTAAAACGGCTTTAATTCCCCGATCTTCCGCACTAAAAAATGCCGCCAGTCCCGCTATATAATCTCCATGTGCCACGGAATAAAAAAACTGATACTCGTCACGTTCTGCATCGCGGTAACGTTCGGCTTGTTTTCCTGTCCACTCACCCAATTCATTGCGCCGCGCAATCTCATCGGATCCTGTATTATCTGACACAATGATAACCATCTAAATGTCTCCCCGTAAAACACCAACGATGAATTTAAAATACTCAGGATCATCCTCAGCAAAACTTATTGGATCTTTGTAAAGTTGTTCCATTCCCATGGAAAAAACTTCGGTACTATTATTTGCATAGGTTTTGCCAACGTAGCCGGCTGCTACCGATGCCCTCACTTTGTAGGGTATTTTTCGAACGGTGGCGTTTTTGAATTTGTCATCGACCGCGTTTGCAAAAGGCTTCAACAAGGCCGCGACTAATTAGCCGCGGAAAGCGTGTGTTCTGCGCCTGGTGATGTGCAATGTGTGGTGGGCTTCAATAAGGCCGCGACTAATTGGCCGCGGAAAGAAAACGGGAAGCTACTGTTTCCTGATTTTGACGCCACGCTTCAATAAGGCCGCGACTAATTAGCCGCGGAAAGACCGGTAATGCAACCCCTTGATACGAAAGGCGCAAAACGGCCATACGCGAGCACCCCAACACGTGCTTGATTCTCTAATCATAGCCAGCCCCTCCCAACAAATCAAAATTGCGACTAGACCCTGCAATTCCCGTCTGGACCTGCTTCCGGGCTGTTTATTGCGGGCAAAACACGACCAACTGGGATGATCCCCCTAATCACCCAATTCAAAAAATTTGCTGTCTGCGCCACCGCTATGCATAAGCTGGCAATGGATCTTGTGGCAATTCAGTCGA